>JAISRD010000226.1 GCA_031273835.1 Treponema sp.
GGCGAAACAAGCCAAGCCTTAAACTTCCGGACGCGGTAATAGCCGCCACCGCTATCGAGTTGGAAGCGGCCCTTGTTACCAATGATACTGATTTACTTAAACTGAGCTTCCCCGGTTTAGAGATACTTAACATTACGTAGAGTGCATAAGCGGGTAACACCATTGTTAGGGTATCAGCACGGGTGTAATACCCACGAGTCGTTAGTTTTTACTTTTTCGTGGTTAAATTTCTTGTTTCCCGTCCGTGGTTAGATTTCCCCGGCCCCGCCGCCTGAACAGCCCCGCCAGGGCTTTGAACTGTTTATCCTGGCTCAGGACGAGGAGGATAATCCCGGTAAGGGCAAAGAGAAGGCCCCGGATAAACAGGGGCATCCCGTGGGAAATAAGGCGCCCCCTTCCCGCAAAAAATCCGTTGAGTACCGGGCCGGAAAGGACCGCCGGGACAGCGGCTACGCAGGAAAATACGATGATCCTTGCCGCATAGCGCAGGGCCGGAAAGAGGACCCTCCCCACGGCGATCCGGGGGTTGCGCCCCAGAAAGAACAGGAGCAGCGCGGTGTTCGCGGCGCTGGCGATGGTCAGGGCAAGGGCGACGCCGGAACCCTTCAGGGGACCCACCAGAAGGGCCGCCAGGGCGATGTTTACCCCGAAGGAAAGGATACCCGCCAGGGTGGGGGACCGGGAATCGCTCTGGGCGTAGAAGGCCGGGGCGAGGATACGGTTAAGGGCGATAAAGAAAAGTCCCGGCATGTGGAACATGAAGGCCCCGTAGGTAAGGGCCACGGACCTTTCATCAAAACTCCTGGTTTGGAAGAGCAGGCGGATCAGGGTTTCGCCCTGGGCAAGGAAGAAAAACGTGATGGGTATGGTGATAAGGGCGATGATGTCCATGGCCTGGCTGAGCCGCAGCCGGTAATCCTCCCAATGGCCCGATTTGGCGTGTTCCGCCAGGTCGGGAAGCAGCACCGTGCCGATGGAAACCGCGAAGATCCCCAGGATCAATTCCTGGAGCCGCAGGGAATACTGAAGGCTCGAGACCACCCCTTCGCCGGCGTTACCCGCCAGGGCCGTGGATACCAGGTCGTTAAGCTGATAGGCCGCCATCCCTATGATGGTGGGCCCCACAAGACGCAGCACCGCCCTGGTGCCGGGGTTGCGCAGGGCCCTGCCGAGGCCGGTAAAGAAAAAACGGAAACCCTTCTTTAACACAAAGGGGAACTGTATGGCGGCCTCCAGAAAACCGCCTATGATGATCCCCGCGGCCATGGCCCGTGCGGGGTTTTGGGTAAACCGCGAAAGGCCGTAGGCGCAGGCTATGGTTACCGCGTTAAGCAGTATGGGGGCCAATCCCGAAGGGGCAAAGACATGGACGCTGTTCAGTATGCCCTGAAACAGGGCGGCCACGGAGATAAAGGCCAGAAAGGGAAACATGATCCTCGTAAGGAGGACCGTTTCGTCAAAGGCCGCTATGCCGAAGAGGGGTATGAGCAGGGGGGTGATGAGGATCCCCCCGATGACCGCGAGGCTTACGAAAAAGGTAAGAAAGGTAAACATACAGGAGATGAATTCCCTGGTTTTCGCCCTGTCCCCTTCAAGCAGGTATTCCTTGAGGGTGGGGATAAAGGCCACGGCGATGGAACCTTCGGCAAAGAGGCGGCGAAACAGATTGGGGATGAGGAAGGCCACGGAAAAGGCGTCGGAAAGGGCGCTGGTCCCCAAAAGGGCGGCCTTGGTCATTTCCCGGAGCAGCCCCAATATACGGGATACCAGGGTCAGCACCGAAAGTCCCGCCCCGGAACGGAGCAGGGATTTTCCCCGGCTCACCGCGGCGCTGCCAGGGATTCCGCCTGAGGAAGCCGGGATTCCGGGGGCCGCTTTTCCGCCTGAGGGAACCAATCCTGGGGCCTGTTGGTGATGAACCCCTGGCAGCCGGAACGGAGGAGTTTTTCCCCCAAAGCCCTGTCGTCCACGGTCCAGGGGACCAGGGGCCGTTTTTCCAGCCCCGCCCGGAACCGGGTAAAGCCGTTGACCTGGCTGTGTATGGGTTTAAGGTAATCGCAGCCCGCGATGATACGCCCGAATCCCCGGCGGAGCAGCGGGGGAACTTCCCTGCCGGCGCAGTAGATCACCGCGGTGGGAATGTCCCCCCGGAAGCCGCCGTCCGCCTGAGTCCGCCGGGCCTGGACGCCTGAGCTCCGCCAGGCTTTTTTGAAGGCCAGGAGGCAAAGGGGGTTAAACGAGGAAACCGTTACCGCGCCGCTTATCCGGGGCGGGAGGGCCTTGAGTTTTTCCGCCAGGAGAGGCGGCAGGGGATCGTCCCTTGTCTTCCGGGATTTAAGTTCGATATCGACGTACATACCGGGACAGAATTCTTCCAGAACCTCTTCAAGCAGGGGGGGGTGTTCATGTGAAAATCCGGGGCCGAAGAAAGAACCGGCGTCAATGCCCCTTATTTCAGCGTAGCTGAGTTCTTCCAGGGGCCTGCCGCCGCCGTTATTGTCCGGCGGGGCGGTCCGGGTAAAGGTGTCGTCATGGGCCACGGCGAGCCTGCCGTCCGCCGTGGCGTGGATGTCCAGCTCTATCCCCGGAGCGCCGGTTTCACGGGCTTTCCTGAAGGCGGCAAAGGTATTTTCCGGCGCGAGGGAAGAACAGCCCCGGTGGGCGAAGATCAGCGGCCGTTCCCGGTCCGGCAGCAGGGGGACCCGGCTCATGCGGAAGCGCCCTTCGGTTTGAGCAGGCGGAGGGCCCGGATCAGGTTTTCCGCGGCAAAGACCAAATCCCGGCGGCTGTTTTTAATCATCCCCTCAAGGCTGGTTTCACCGCAGGAAATGGAGACCGCGTAATCGAAGTGGTCGAAGAGAGGGCGGGGATCCCCCCCTATGGCCCCCGAAAGCAGGGCCACGGGAACACCGGCCCGGCGGCTTTCCCGGGCAAGGACCGAACAGAGTTTCCCCCCGGCGGTCTGGCTGTCGGTCATGCCCTCCCCGGTGATCACCAGATCCGGCGGCCCGGCGTTTTCCGTCCCGGCGATCCTGTCAAAAAAGCCCGCGTAGCGCATGACCAGCAGGGCCCCCGATTCTATGCGGGCCCCCAGGCAGATACGGAGAGCCGCGCCGGTTCCCCCGGCGGCGCCGTCGCCGGGCTGTTCAAGATCCGGGGCAAGGCCCGCCTCGATCCAGCAGCGGCCCAGGCGGGCCAGAGCGGCGTCCAGGAGCGCCACCTGTTCCGGCGAGGCCCCCTTTTGGGGGCCGAAGACCGCCGAAGCCCCCCGCCCGCCGAGCAGGGGGTTTGTTACGTCGCAGGCGACCCGTATGGCGGTGTTTTGCAGGCGGGGATCGGCCCCGGAGGGGTCAAACTTCGCCCCCCGTGAGAGGGATTCCGCCCCGGAACCGAGAACCCCGCCGGACGAATCCAGAAGCCGGTACCCCAGGGCGGAAAGCATGCCCATGCCGCCGTCGTTGGTGGCGCTCCCCCCTATGCCGATGATCAGCTCACGGGCCCCCGTATCGAGGGCCGCCCTGATAAGTTCCCCCGTACCCCAGGTGCTTGCCTTGAGGGGGTTAAGCTTTTCCCGGAGAACAAGCTCAATACCAGAGGCGGCGGCCAGATCCAGCACGGCGGTTTTCCCGCCGTTGATAAGGCCGAATTCCGCCTCCACGGGGTCCCCCAGGGGTCCCCGTACCGCCGCCCGTAAAAAACGGCCCCCCGCCGCTTCGGTAAGGGCCCTGGCGGTCCCTTCACCGCCGTCGGCCAGGGGGATCTTGATAAGCTCCGCGCCGGGTTCGGCCCGGAGTACGCCCTCCTCAATCGCCCCGCATACCTCGGGGGCGCTCATATTTCCCTTAAACGAATCCGGAGCGGCGATGACGGTCATACCGCTTATACTCTAAGGACGGGGGGAATTTATTTCAAGTCTTTAACAGGCGCTCGTCCGCTCAGGTAGGATGTCTTTATCTCCCCCACCGCTTCATTAAAGCGGTCGCTTAATTCGTCAAGGTAAGTCTCTATGTGCTTTGTCCGTTTCGCGTCAAGGGGATTGGCCGTAAAGAGCTGAACCAGTTCCACATCAAGGACCGAGAGCAGTTTTGTAAGGCTCTCCGGCGAGGGCCACTTCTTCATGTTTTCAAGATCGTTAACGTAGTTATGGGCAAGTCCCGCCTTAACCGACAGGGCAAGCTGCGAAAGGCCCAGCCTTTTCCGGTGGATCTTAATATTCTTGCCCAGTATTTCGCGTATCTCCAGGCCGGTGGGATGTTTCGCCATAGCGGCAATTATCCGCCTTCTGTACGGACTTAGGCAAATAACCAACGGACGACAACTGTCGCTCACAGCGGTAACGCTTCCCAAAGCTCCGGTATAGGAAAACGCCCCCATACATGGTAGTTTGTAACCCTTATCATGCTTACCGGGGGAATCTATGTTCAGCCGTAATGTTAAAATTCTCGCAGAGGGGGAAGTTTCCTGCGTCAGGGAAGAGCTTGACCGCGGCGGCCTTAAAGCGGGGGAGGCGCTGATAAGAAACGAGGCCTCCCTTATCAGTACCGGGACGGAGCTTTCACGGGTCTTCGGGATCAAGAAGGGCCTTGTCTATCCCCTTTATCCCGGCTATGCCTCCATAGGCAGGGTGGAAGAGAGCGGCCCCGGAACGGAGCTGCAAAGGGGCGGCAGGGTGCTGTTCAGCGGGGCCCACCGGGAATACCAGGTTTTCCACAGCGGCGGCATGAGCGCCCTGAACATGCTGGTAAAGCTGGGCCCCCAATACGACGCCCTTTCAAGCGTCCACGCTTCCCTGCTGCATCTGGGCCTTGTGGCAATGAACGGCATACTCCCCGCGGACCTGAAAGCGGGAGACAAGGTCTGCGTCTTCGGCCTGGGGGTGGTGGGGCTTATCACCGCCCTGCTTTACCAGGCCGCCGGCGCGTGGGTCCTGGGGGTCGATACGGAAAAAAGCAGGGCCGCCCACGCCGGGGAGGCGGGGCTCCGTAATGTTCTGGCCGCTCCCGCCGGGCAGGGGACGGCGGGCGGGGTCTCCCCCGCGGCAGGCGCCGTAAAGGAATTTTTCGGGGGCTG
>JAISRD010000228.1 GCA_031273835.1 Treponema sp.
CCGGGAAATTCCTATTCGGTGGGGGGGGGGAATTCTGATTTTCTTATTTTCCTGGTACCCGTTCCGCAAAGGATAGGGGAACTCCACTATGACGGGACCAACTGTACTTTCATACCCCTAAAACCCCGGTACTTTCCCGATCTGGGCTCCCAAAGGGTCCCCCATTGCATAGGAAAGATCATCAGGCTGCTGTCGGACAAAAACTTTGAGATCTTCTTCCGCTTTGAAAGGTACAAGGATCCGCTGGTTGCTCTCAATCAGCTCCTTACGTCCATCCCCGCCGTTCCGGACGAGCATTTCCACCCGCTGCCGTCCCGCCGGGAGCTGTTGTCGCAGGAAACTCCTCAGCGCCGAACCTAAGCCTATTGGAGGCCCCATTTTTCCAGGACCTTCTTTGCCCTGCGGGAAAGGCCTAGGTTTTTCCCCTCCGCCAGTTTACGAAGTTCATCCGCCAGGGCCGTGAATTCATTATTGGAACAGATATCAACCGCATAGGACTTTTCCTCTATTCCGCCGGATTCAAAAAAACGCCGGGCCAGGGCTTCCAGTTTTCCGCTCTTTGCCCGGCCCAGGATGCGCAGAAAACCATTGTACAGGACGTTTTGGTTCGCCGCCTTTGCCGCGTCCAGTTCGATGAGCAGTTTTTCCGCATGCTTTTCGGAATTGACGGCGATGAGCATCTCCCCCGCCGTGATGCGTACCGCAGCGCTGTTTTTTCGCTCCCTAAAAAGTTCTTCCAGGATAGCTTCGCTTTCCGCGTTTCCTATCGCTCCCAGGGCCTTTATGGCTTCGTCCCTTACCTGTGGAACCTCATCGTGCTCGGAGCGGTAACGGAGAAAGGGTATTGCCCCGGTAAGTTTCCTTTCCCTGGCGGAACGCGCCGCCGCAAGACGGGTCCGGTAATAGGAATCACGAAAGGCTTCGATGACGGCGGCGTCGGCCTTTTCACCGGAAAAGGGTCCCAGCGCTCCGACGGCGGCGGAACGTACATTAGGATCCGACGCTCCGACGGCCTTTAGTATTGCCGGCAGCCCCTCATCGTCCCCAATTTTTGCAAGGCTGTCCAGGGCGGCCATACGCAGAGGCGTCCGCTCGTCGCTGTTGTCTACTATATCGGAAAGCAGGGGAATACCCCTGGCAGAACGGGTTTCGCCGAGGGCGGCGATAATTTCCCGTCGGCTTTCATCCCCGATCTCATTGTTTTCATAGTATTCAACCAGGTATTCGGCGGTTTCATCAGCGCCCCCCTTTAGAGCGGTATGCCCCAAAGCCCGTATTGCGGGACCGAGGAACGCCGTTTCCGCCCCGTCTATAATTTCCCGCAAAAGATCCGAGGCAAGGGCAACCGAACACTTTCCCAGATAATCCATAGCCGCAAGTACGCTTTCATTGGCTTCGTTGTCCCGTTCTTCCAATACCCGCAGGGCCCTTTCTTCAAGGCCCTCTTTTTTTCTGTCCCCAAAATAGCCGAAGATTCCGGAAAGTATGCTGCGGTTCCTGGTAATACCGGCTATGCGTTTTAACTCATCGTCAAGGAGAGTGTCTTCCTGTACACCGGGCTCTCCTCCCGGTTCGGCCTGCCTGCCTGTGGACTGTAATTCACCGCGCAGCGTCTTTATGAGCCCGGCGATTTCATTTTCCGTACCGTAACGGATCAGCTCAAGGCGCTGTTCCTCAAGGGTCTTTTCCGGTTTAGGGGCGGCCTGCGGAGTTTCCGTTTGGGGAGTTTCCGCCGGGGTATCCGTTGCGGTTTCCGGTAAAACTTCCGCCGGAAGCTCCGGGTTTTCCAGGGCCTCTGCAAAGACGGGGCATAACAGGAAAGGAAAGGTAAACAGGACCGTAAGGGTTTTTATAACGAGCAGTTTCAAGATACCGCATTTTTTCATTTTAAGGCTCCTTCTTTGGACGTATAACGTTCCAAAAAATCTTTTTTGAACCGGACAAAATATCCCCCCCCGATAGCTTTTTTGGATTGTTCCGTGAGGTCATGGAGAAAGTAAAGGTTATGGTAACTTGCCAGCATGGAACAGAGTATCTCCCTGGTCTTAAAAAGATGCCTAAGATACGCCCTGCTGTAGGTCCTGCATACCTTACATTCGCATGTTTCATCTATCGGCGTATAATCCCTGATATTCTCCGCCCTTTTAAGCGAAAAGGGCCCGTTCCGGGTAAAAACACGGCCGTTTCTGCCCGTTCTGGTGGGGAGTACGCAGTCAAACATATCTATCCCTTCCTCAATGGCGGAAAGTATATATTCAGGCGTACCTATACCCATGACATAACGGGGTTTTTCATCGGGCAGCAGGGCGGAAGTAAAGTTAAGAAAATCCTTAAAGAGTTCCGGCGTCTCCCCCACTGAAAGCCCCCCTAGGGCAATGCCCGGCGTGTCCGCCTCGATAACCAGACGGGCGCTTTTTTCCCTTAGGTCCTTGAAAAAATTCCCCTGGACTATGGCAAAGAGGGCCCCCGGGTAGCCTTCGCGGGCGGATTGCAGCCAGGCGCTTTTTGCCCTGGTAAGCCATTTTCCGGTAATGTCCAGGGCCCTTTCCGCTTCCGCCCCGCCAATGCCGTAGGGGGTACAGACGTCAAGCTGCATCTGGATGTCGCTTCCCAGCAGGGTCTGAATTTCCACAACCCTTTCGGGACTAAGCAAATGCCGGGAACCGTCAATGTGGGATTGGAACTGCACCCCCTCCTCGAGAATTTTTCTGAAAGGGGCCAGGGAAAAAACCTGAAATCCTCCCGAATCGGTAAGGAAATTCCCCTTCCACCGGGTAAAGCCGTGGAGCCCCCCGGCCCCGGCGATAAGTTCCGCCCCGGGCCGCAGGTAGAGATGGTAGGTATTGGCCAGAATCAGGGTAAAGCCGATTTCCTCGAGGTCCTCGTTGGTCAGGGCCTTGACGGTTCCATTGGTACCTACGGGCATAAAAACGGGGGTTTCGGTCTTACCATGGGGAAGATCGAGTATTCCCGTCCTTGCCCGGGAATCCCGCCGTAATTCCGTAAAAATACCCTTCATATCAGGTCTTGGCATAACGCAAAAGAAAGAATCCCGCGATGAGGCACATAAAAACAGGAATCCACGCTCCCGCCGGGGCGGGCAGTATGCCCGCCTTGGCGCTCATCATGCTTAACATTTCGATCACATAAAAGATTACCGCGGTCCCCAGGCTTGCCAGGAGACTCATGAGGAGCGTGTTTTTCTTAAAGCGTCCGCCCATGGTTACGGAAAGAAAGATCACCACAAAGGAAACGGCGGGAAAGGAAAAACGGTGGAAATAATCCGCCTCCGCCTCCGCATAGGAGAGGCCTGATTTTTTTAGGTTCTCCACATGGAGTTTCGCCTCCCCCACCTTTAATTCCGCTGGAACGACAAGGCTTCTTCTAAAGGTTTCGGGTTCTTCTTTGTACCGGTCGTTTATTTCCGCCCGGCGGGGTTTGATAAACCCCCCTTCCCATTCGTAGAGTACCGGATCCGAAAGGACCCAGTGATCCCCATTCCAGGCGGCGCTTGACGCGCGTGTAAAGGATTGGAAGGCGTATTCCCCGTCGAGTTCTATTATCTGTACGCCGTAGAGGGTTTCCTTGAGGATGTCAAAAAAATCGGCGGCATAGATTATCCTTCCGTCCCCTGAACGGATTACCACATCGGAGGTATTTTCTTCATTAACCGAACGGAGCAGCGTTTTACTCAAAGCGTTCTTCACCTTAAAAGCGGGTATTACCACATGGTTTTCAAAGAAAAATGAAAACAAAGAGGCGCTTATACCAAGTATAAACAGGGGAACGCAAAAACGCCAGAATGGTATGCCGGAACAAAGTACCGTGGATAATTCATTTTTTGTGTACAGATCCCCCAGGGTATAGGAAGAGGTGAAGAGGAGGGCCACAGGGAGGGCAAAGATAAAGCTTTTTGGTATATAACAGGCGGAAACCTTTAATATATCCCATATCGCCGCCCCGTTATCAAGAAACCTGAAAAGGTATACAAAAAGATCGATTAAAATAATCAGCGTCATAAACATGGCCAGGGACGCTGCAAATACGGGCAGGAACTGTTTAATTACATAACGGTCAAGGACGCTCATCTAGGCCCTGATCCTCAAAAAGAGCAATACCCCTCCCGATGTAAGGGCAAGGGCATTGGGAAACCACATTGACCAAAGGGGGGAAAAACCGGTTTTGGTTCCCAGGGTCTGCCCCCCCAGCAGCAGGGCCCAATAAAGGACCGAAATACATATACCGATTATGAATCCCACGGTTTGGCCGCTTTTTTTTGCGGCGAGTCCAAGGGACACGGCAAGAAAAACAAACGAAAGGGCCCCGAAGGGTATGGAAAATTTTTTATAATACTCAAGACGGTAATTTGAAAGGCTGCTGTTCCTCCGCATAAACTTAAGCGCCGCTTTCCGGTTTGTATAATCCTCCCATAAGGGCGAAACGAGGTTCCAGTCCGCCCCGGCCGTCCCAAAACGGAGGGCGGCTTCCACTTTGAGGGCGGCCTGCACATTACGCCGCAGTTCCAGATTGATGTTTTCATCCAGGGTCCTTTCATGGTTCCGTATTTCCCTTTTGACATCCACGGAACTCATTTGGTTGGGGGTGATAAAGACAGCCGACTGCGCAAGGTCTTCCTGGGGAACCGTATAGCTCAGGAGGCTGCTGAAGGTATAATCATAGTCCTCCCTTGAATTTTCCTTAACCGATTCGGTAAAGGCGTCTTTCAACTCTATGCTTATGCCCTCCATCCCCGAATCCTTAAGGGCCGCTTCCTTTGCAAGTATGATGCGCCGTTCCCCTTCGTTAGTCCTGTCCATGATCACCAGGTCCTTTATGGTACTTCCCGATACGGAACCGGATACCATCAGGGTGTTTTTGAAGCGTTTAACCGAATTACTCTCCATTTCCAGGGCCGGGGAGGCGATCATTATACGCCTGTAGAGTTTTGTAAACTGCCCCATCCCCGCGGGCAGAAGCACATCATTGGCGGCAAAAGAAAGAAGGGAAATTAAGATGCCAACCGCCAGGGCGGGACCTATGATATTTCTGTAGGAAAGGCCTGAGGAAAGGAAAATCAGTATTTCATTATCCGAGCTGAGCCGCCCTATGGTCATGAGGGTTCCCGAAAGGGCCGCGAAGGGAGCCGCCAGGGCTATGATCTGGGGGAGGGAATAGAGCATTAAAAGAGATACAAGATGGAAGGGCACCCGTTTGGAAAGAATCTGCTGGGCCATTAAAAGGATCTGGTTTACAAAAAAGATGACAAAGAAAAAAAGAAAACAGACAAGAAAGGTAAAAAGGATCTCCCTGACTATATACAAAAAAACGGTGCGTGAAAGAAACCGTCCGCCCGTCCTTTTCATAGCTGGCCCCTAGGAGCCGACTCCCGTTGAGCCGAATCCCCCGGAGCCCCGGACCGTTTCCGAAGGATGATCTGTTTCAAAAAATTCCGCCATGGATGCGGGGGAAAATACAAGCTGGGCTATTCTGTCTCCGTTGTGAACGGTAAAAGTTTCGTTTCCCAGGTTTACCAGCAGCACTTCCAATTCTCCCCGGTAGTCGGAATCAATGGTCCCCGGAGCGTTGAGCACCGTAACGCCGTATTTAAGGGCCAGCCCGGAGCGGGGTCTTACCTGGGCTTCCCAGCCCGGCGGAACCTCGATAACAAGCCCCGTGGGCACCTTAAGCCGCCCGCCCGGAGCTATGGACAGGTCCCCGGCAAGAAAGGCGCTTAGGTCCGCCCCGGCGGCCCGTTCCGAGGCGTACAGGGGAAGCCGGACGGCGTCCCCTGTTTTAAAAACCCGGACCTTGAGGGTATCCACGTTCTAGTAACGCCGGCGGTTATCCCGGTGGCGGGAATCGCCGTTTCTGCCGGAAGGAGCGCCGGGGGCGGCATCGTCGGAACCGCCGGGATCAACGGCGTCGATGTAGGAAAGATTCAGCCTGCCCATTTTATCGACCTCCGTAAGCTTTACCGGTATTTCCTGGCCCTCGTGGATCACGTCGCTCACCTGGTTGATCCGCTGCCGCGAAAGCTTGCTGATATGAACCAGCCCTTCCTTGCCCGGCAGTATTTCCACAAAGGCGCCGAATTCCATGATACGTTTGACAACCCCCTGATAAACCCTGCCTACTTCGGGATCCGAAACTATGCCGTTTACCGCAGATTTTGCCTCTTCGGCGTCCCTGGCATTTTTTCCGTAGATCGTAACCGTACCGTCATTGTCGGTATTGATCGTTACGCTGTACTGTTCGCAGAGGGCCTTGATGTTTTTACCCCCAGGGCCTATCAGGGCGCCTATCTTGTCCACCTCGATCTTCATCGTAACGATCTTGGGGGCATACTCGCTTATGGCGTCCGCCGGCTTATTGATGGTTTGATTCATGATGGACAGGATGTGGAGCCGCCCCCGCTTTGCCTGGGCAAGGGCCTTCCCCATGATCTCCGCGCTTACCCCGGCGATCTTAATGTCCATCTGAAATCCGGTAATTCCGTCTTCCGTACCGGCCACCTTAAAATCCATATCCCCCAGGTGATCTTCCTCGCCGAGTATGTCGGAAAGTACCGCATAACGGTCCCCGTCGGTGATAAGCCCCATGGCGATGCCCGCCACGGGTTTTTTCATGGGAACCCCGGCATGAAGCATCGAAAGAGTTCCCCCGCAGACGGTGGCCATTGAGGAAGAGCCGTTGGATTCCATTATTTCCGAAACCACCCTGACGGTATAGGGGAAATTTTCCTTGGAGGGGACCATGGCGGCCAGGGAACGGCGGGCCAAATTCCCGTGCCCAATTTCCCGGCGTCCGGTTCCCATCCGCCCCACCTCGCCAACCGAATAGGGGGGGAAATTGTAATGGAGCATAAAATTCTCCCGCTTATCCCCCTCAATATCGTCGAAGATCTGCTCGTCAAATACGGTACCCAGGGTGGTTACCGCCAGGGACTGGGTCTCCCCGCGGGTAAAGAGGGCTGAACCGTGGGTACGTTTTAATACGCCGATCTCGCAACTGATGGGCCTTATATCCTCGGTTCCCCGGCCGTCAACGCGGCGGCCCTTATCGAGAATGGCGGAACGGAGTATCGTGTATTCCATATCCTCAAAGAGGGCGCCAAAGAGCTTTTTCTGATATTCATCCTCAAGCTGGGCGGCGTATTTTTCCGCCAGTTCCGTCTTTACCGCCCTGATCGCGTCATGACGGCCCTGTTTGGTCGACTCAAAACAGGCCTTTTCCAGCCTGGGATAGGCTTCGTTGTAAATGGCCTCTTTATTTTCAAGCGTATGGGTATCCGGTACAAGGGGAAGTTTTTCCTTTCCCGCCAATGCCCTTAGTTTTTCCTGCAGCCCGCAGAGTTCGACGATCACCTCCTGGGCTTTTTCCAGGGCGGCGACCATCATCTCTTCACCAGCCTCCTGGGCTCCGCCCTCAACCATGGTGATACCCTCTTTGGTACCGGCCACGACAATTTCAAGCCGGGATCGCGCAATTTCCTCGTAGGTGGGATTGACAATAAGATCCTCCCCTATGACGCAGATACGCACCCCCGCTATGGGCCCCCCGAAGGGAATATCGGAAATATGAACCGCGGCGGAGGAGGCGATAATGGCCAGTATATCCGGGGGGTTAACCTGATCCGCCGAAACCGTGGTGGGGACCACCTGAATTTCCCGTCCAAAGCCTTTATCAAAGAGGGGCCGCATGGGCCTGTCTATGAGCCGGGATACGAGGATTTCTTTATCCTTAGGCCTGCTTTCACGCTTGATAAAACCGCCGGGTATCTTTCCGGCGGCATAGTACTTTTCATTATAATCCACCGTAAGGGGCACATAGTCCAATCCTTCCACCGCGTCGGAAGAGGAACAAACCGTGGCAATCACCGCGGAACCTTCGTACTGGGCAAAAACGGCGCCGTTCGCCTGTTTTGCGATCCTGCCGGTTTCGAGGATCAGCTCTTTTCCGGCTATGGTGTGTGTTACGGTCTGCATCATTTACGAAGACCTAATTCTTTAATGAGGGACCGGTAATTTTCAAGACTTACCCGCTGTATGTACTTAAGCATACGGCGGCGCTGACCGACCAGGATTAAAAGGCCCCGCTGGCCGGATTTATCCTTTTTGAACTGTTTACAGTGCTCCGTTAACCGGTTGATTCTTTTGGTTAACAGGGCGATTTGTACTTCCGAAGCTCCGGTATCCTTTTCGTTTTTACCGAATTTTGCGATGGTGGAAGTTACATCTTCTTTGTTTAAAGCCATGTATATTACTCCTTGTTCATTCCGCTGTATGGCCGTCCTAAGAGCAGCCCCGCCTCCTCAAATCTGCCTTCCCGAAAGGCAGCCCTAATCCGGCTTGAACTGACCGGCAGAGCCCCCTCAAGAACGGGTTCAACTATCTCCGCCGTAAAACCGCTTGCGTCGGCAAGGGCCTTAAATGCCTCCGCGCCGGTATCGCGGCCATAACCGCAGTGAAAATTCCGGCCTATGGCGGCGTATCCGGGATTGAGGCGGGCGCAGAGCTCCTCAAAAAAAAACCGTCCCTTCATTGTACTGAAATTCCGGGTAAAGTCAATGATCACGCAGAGCTCCACCCCGAGTCCGCTGAAAAGGGCCGTTTTTTCCTTAAAACTGATGATGTCCCCCTCAAAATCCCTGAGGTTTCCTTCTTTTTGGGGATTCAAAACCCCGAATTTGGGATTTTCCCTAAAGGTAAGGACCGTGGGGATCATCTCCGGGGCTTTTCCGGTAATTTTCCGTATCAGTTCCTGATGGCCCCGGTGGATGCCGTCAAAAACCCCGATGGTAACGGCCGTCTTTTTGCCCCCCGCCGGGGCGTCTTTCAGTTCTTCCCAGCTAAGGATCCGCATTGACATATCCGTATTTCCAGAGACCGCCCCTTTTTTCGATGATCCCCGCAAAGTAAGGCTCCGAATCTTCCGAGGGCCCGAAGAGGGCTGCGGAAAGGGCCCCTTCGGGAAGGGGGAGCCTTTCCGCCAAATACCGCAGGGGAAAACCGCGGGCAACGGAAGAAGCGGTTTCCCTGTCGATGATAAGGCCGGGTATGCCAAGGAGGGAGAAGAGTTCCCTGTCTATGGGCTTAAGTTCCCCCTCAAGCCCTTCGGGTCCGTCAAGGGTAAGGGCCTTTTCCAGGCTAAAGCCCCCTACGACGGTCCTGGTAAGGGAGACGAGATGGGCCCGGGAGGATAGGGCCAGGGCAATATCCCGGGCGAGGGAACGTATATAGGTTCCCTTGGAACAGAAAACCTCGATTTCGGCAAAGGGGGGGTCCCATTTGAGGAGCCGTAAATCATAAACGGTAACTTTCCGTTTTTTCATCTCCACGGCTATCCCCCTCCGGGCAAGTTCGTGGGCCCGCCGGCCATTCACATGGACGGCCGAATACTCAGGCGGCGACTGGAGTATTTCGCCGGTAAAGGAGGGGAGGACCCCCTCAAGATCTTCCCGGCCCGGCGGCGGGGCCTCGGCGACGATTCTTCCTTCGGGATCCAGGGTATCGGTTTCTTCCCCGAATTTAAGCGCCGCCCTATAACGTTTATCGCA
>JAISRD010000248.1 GCA_031273835.1 Treponema sp.
TGCGCTTCCTGGACAATCAGTATGTGGAATACGACGGCAGGGAGATCAAATTTGTCGAAGGGGTCTTCGGGATCTTCGGCCACGGGGTTGTGGTGGGCTTAGGGGAGGCCCTGGCGGCGGGTAAAACGTCGCTGCGCTTCTACCAGGGAAAGAACGAACAGGGGGCGGGCCACGCGGCCATAGGTTTTGCCAAGCAGAACGAGCGCCTTAAAATAATGGCGGTCTGTTCCTCCATAGGGCCCGGGGCGCTTAATATGGTCACCGCAGCGGCCACGGCGACGGCAAACCACATACCGGCCCTGTTCCTTCCCTCCGACGCCTTCGCCTGCCGCCAGCCCGACCCGGTGCTGCAGCAGATCGAAATCCCCGCCGATTATACCAATACGGCGAGCGACGCCTTCCGGGCGGTAAGCCGTTACTGGGACAGGGTCCAGCGGCCCGAGCAGCTTATGACGGCCTTTATCAACGCCTTCCGGGTGCTCACCGATCCGGCGGATACCGGGGCGGTAACGGTAAGCCTTCCCCAGGATGTACAGGGAGAAACTTACGACTACCCGGAGGAATTCCTGGCGAAGCGGGTACATCACATCGAGCGGCGCATCCCCACCGGGGCCCAGATAGCCCGGGCCGCGGCGCTGCTTAGGGGGGCGAAAAAGCCCCTGGTGATCTGCGGGGGGGGGGTCCGCTATTCCCGCGCCGGGGGGGCCCTTGAAAAATTCTGCGAAAGCTTCCATATTCCCTTCGCCGAAACCCAGGGGGGCAAGGGCACGGTGCTCTGGGATCATCCCTACAATCTTTCCGGCATAGGGACCACCGGGGCCCTTGCGGCAAACAGGCTGGCAAAAGAGGCGGACCTCATCATTGGGGCCGGAACCAGGCTCGGCGACTTTACCACCTGTTCCAAGTGGCTCTTTCAAAACCCCGACTGTAAGATACTGGGGATCAACGTGGCGTCCTTCGACGCGTACAAGATGAACGGGGAGCCCATCGTCGCCGACGCCAAACTGACCCTGGAGGCCCTCACCGCCGCGGCGGCGGGTTACCGTTCCCAGTGGGGGGACAAGATCAGGGCCGTCCGGGACGAATGGAAGGCCGAGGTGGACAGGCTCTACAGCGGGGACGCGCCGCCGGCGCCGGATGGGAAGCCCCTGCTTTCCCAGGCGAGGGTGCTGGGGGAATTAAACGAGAGGCTCCTCCCCAAGGAAACCATCGTGGTATCCGGTTCGGGGTCCGTTCCCTCGGATATGCAGCGGGTATGGCGGACCCGGGTCCCCGGCGCCTACCACATGGAATACGCCTTTTCCTGCATGGGTTACGAAGTCGCCGCGGCCCTGGGGGTCAAGATCGCCTGCCCTGAAAAGGAGGTGGTAACGGTTATCGGCGACGGAGCCTATACCATGCTCCACTCGGAACTTCTTACGGCGGTCCAGGAGGGGAAGAAGATCATCGTGGTGGTGCTGGACAACGCGGGGTTCCACTGTATAGACAACCTCCAGCACAGCCAGGGGATAGTCCGTTTCGGCAATGAATGGAAAACCAGGGATCCTTCGGGCCTCCTTGCGGGAAGCTCCGTACAGGTGGACTACGCGAAAAACGGCGAAAGCTGGGGGGCCCTGGGGCTGCGAGCCCGGACGCCGGAAGAGCTGGCCTCGGCGGTCAAGGAAGCCCTGGCGGCGGACCGGCCCGTGGTGATCGATGTAAAGGTAAGCCCCAAAACCATGACAGGGGGCTATGAAAGCTGGTGGCGGGTCGGTACCGCCCAGGTGTCGGATAACCCGGAGGTTATGGCGGCGGCAAGGGCCATGGCGGAGGAAAGCGCCAGGGCCAGAAAGTACTAGGAGGAAAAAATGGCAAGAAAAAGCGCGATTAAGCTGGCTATCGCCCCCATCGGGTGGACCAATGACGATCTGCCGGAACTGGGGGGGGAGATTCCCTTTGAGCAGTGCGTAAGCGAGATGGCCCTGGCGGGTTTTACGGGAAGCGAGGTGGGCAACAAGTATCCCAGGGATCCAAAGGTCCTGAACAGGGCCCTGGGGATACGGGGGCTTACGATCTGCAACGCGTGGTTCAGTTCCTTCCTTACCACCAAACCCTACAGGGAGGTGGAAAAGGAATTTATCAAACACCGGGATTTTCTCCATGCCGTGGGCGCCCGGGTCATAGGCGCCGCGGAACAGGGCCATTCGATACAGGGACAGGACAAACCGGTATTCGGCGCAAAGCCGGAATTTACCGGCGAGGAATGGGACAGGCTCTGCGACGGCCTTAACAGGCTGGGAAAAAAGGCCGCCGACAAGGGCATGGCGCTGACCTACCATCACCACATGGGAACGGGGGTACAGAGCGCCGGAGAAATCGACCGTCTCATGGAAAACACGGACCCCGCGCTGCTGGGCCTTCTGTACGATACGGGGCACCTGGTCTTTGCCGGGGAGGATCATCTGGCGGTACTCTCCAAATGGATCAAGCGTATAGGCCACGTTCACCTGAAAGACATGCGGCCGGCGATACGCAAAAAAGCGGTAAAGGAAAAATGGTCCTTCCTCCGGGCGGTCAAGGCCGGGGTATTCACCGTCCCCGGCGACGGCTGCGTTGATTTTACCCCGGTGTTCGCCGCCCTCAAAAAGGCAAAGTATTCCGGCTGGATGGTGGTGGAAGCCGAGCAGGACCCCGCCAAAGCCAATCCCCTGGAATACGCGATCAAGGCCCGGTCCTACATCAGGGAAAAAGCGGGAATTTAGGAGCAGTCATGAGGTTTGGAATCAACACGCTGGATGACATTGATGTCAAAGACAAAGTTGTTCTGTGCCGGGTGGATATCAACCAGCCCGTGGACAGGGCCACAGGAAAACTGAAAGATACGACCCGCATCGAAGCCTGCGTCCCCACCTTAAAGGAACTTTCCGAAAAGGGGGCAAAGCTTGTGCTTTTAGCCCACCAGGGGAGCGACATTGAATACAAGAATTTCTGGACCACCGAGCCCCACTCAAAGGTATTGAGCGCCCTTTTGGGGAGGGAAGTAAAATTCATTGATGATGTCTGCGGCCCCGCGGCACGGGAAGCGATCGGGGCCCTTAAAAGCGGGGAAATACTTTTGCTTGACAATGTACGCTTTGTCTCGGAAGAGCAGACCCTCTTTGAGACCAAGCTCCGCCTCTCCCGCGAAGAGCAGGCCAAAACCCTGCTGGTGCGCAAGCTGGCCCCCCTGGCGGACCTTTATGTCTGCGACGCCTTCGCCGCGGCCCACCGGGATCAGCCCTCCCTCTGCGGCTTCGAGCAGGTCCTGCCCAGCGCCATGGGCCGCCTCTTTGAGGAAGAGTTCTGCGTCATTTCGGGTCTCATGGAAAAACCAGAGCGGCCCTGCGTGTTTGTCCTCGGCGGCGCGAAAATCGGCGACGCCTTTCTTATGATGAATACCGTTTTGGGAGGAGGAGCGGCGGACAAGGTTCTGTCCGGGGGGCTTGTGGGAGAGCTGCTCCTCTGGGCGGACGGCAGGGACATAGGCGAAGCCGCCGTAGCATACATCAGAAAAGAAGGGTACGAGGGCCTTAAGGATACGGCGAAAGAGCTTTTGGCAAAATACCGGGACAAGATCGCCGTGCCCGGAGATTTTGCCGTGGTGGAGGACGGAGGGCGGGCGGAGTACCGCTTGGAAAAGATCCCCCCGGACGCCCTTGTCTTAGACATAGGAAGCGAAACCGCGTCCCTCTACCGGAGCGTCATACTCGGGGCGAAGACCGTTTTTGTCAACGGCCCCATGGGGGTCTTTGAAG
>JAISRD010000032.1 GCA_031273835.1 Treponema sp.
ATAAGGCCCTCATGGGCGAGTACTATTTCACCGTTGGTACCTATGTCGATGAACACCGTGGTTCCCCGTCTTTCCGCCAGTTCCGCGGCGAGTATCCCCGCGCTGATGTCGGCCCCCACATAGGCGGAGATAATGGGGGGCAGGTAGATAAGCCCGCCGGGGGCGATGCCCAGGGCGGCGGCGGCCTCCTCGGCGCTTCCGGCATGGCCGCCGCCGCGGATCACCGGGGTATAGGGAAAGCGGCCCAGCGGGGCTGGATCGGCGCCGCAGGCCAGATGAAGCATGGCGGTATTACCGCAGAACACCAGCTCGTAGATATGTTCCCGGCGTATCCCCGCTTCGGCGGCCAGGTCCCCTATCATCACGCGAAGGGTCTCAAAGAGGGTCCCCCGCAGGGTTTCAAGACCCCCCGGCCCGGAGGCGAAGTGAATCCGGGAAAGCACGTCCTGGGCGTAGCGGCTTTGGGGGTTCAGGGCCGAAGCGGAGGCCAGTTCCGCGCCGCCGTGAAGGTCCGCCAGAACCGCCGCTAGGGTGGTGGTACCTATGTCAACCACCGCCCCGAAACAGGGGCCCTCCCGGACAATGAAGGGATCCACGGCATAGGAAAAGTTCCTTCCCCCGGTGAGAATTTTAAGGGAGCGGTTCTCCGCGCCGTAATCCCTGACCAGCACGTCCGTATCCCCGCTTATACAGGTCCTGCAGGCAAGAACTTCGCCCTCCCGGTTAAGGGAAGTTTCGGATTCCCGGGTTTCCCCGGTATCCCGCAAACGGAGGGACCGCAGATGGGCCGGATCGGGGACCCTTACCCCGCATTTGCCGCAGCTTCCCATGCCGCCGCAGGGGGACTCGATGATCACCCCAGCGGCCCTGGCGGCCTTGAGTATCGTAAAACCCCGGGGGACAACGAGGCTTTTCTTTTCGTTGATAAAGGAGACCAGGGGCATCCTACAGCGCCTCCGTATCTTTTACCGCGCCGGTAAAGGCGGTGATATTGGCCAGGGGCGTGGAGGTACTGAGTCCGCAGGCGGGGGCAAAAATGTCGACGTCATTTTTAAAAAGGCCCCCGGCGGCGGCGCTTATTTTTTCGGGATTGCCGAATTCCAGCATATAGGTACTGAGGTTCCCCATGGTGGTTTCTATCCCCGCCTCCCGCTTCAGGGCGCCCAGGTTCACAAAGGCGTCAACGCTGAGGGCGTCGCCGCGCAGGGCGGCAAGCCCGTCCCGTACCATGCGGAGTTCCCCGCAGATATGGACGATTACCGGCAGGCCCAAGACGTGGACCGCGTCGGCGATCCGGTTGATGCAGGGAAGGGCGTATTCCCCAAAGAGCCGGGGCCCCAGGATTTCGCCCGTGGCGGTGGGATCGGCGATGGAAATCACCGCGGCGCCGTTTTCGGCGATGAGCTTTGCGTATTCAATGAGCCGGTCCGTCACATAGTCCAGGACCCGGTGGGCCCCTTCTTTATCCCGGCGCAGTTCCTTAAGGAAGGTCATGGGGTCCACGATGGAGGCGGCGGTACTGAGGGGTCCTGAAACGCTGCCTATGACCGGTACGTCGGGGTATTGTTTTGAAAGCCGGTGAACGGCGTTAATCACCGCCTCGGCCCGGCGGTTCTTTTGTATGATCCCCGGCGGTTCTTCCCGCAGTTCCCCTACGGAGGAAAAAGCTTCCCGGCTTATTTTGGGTTCGCAGCCAAGGGAGCCGTAATCGACCACGCTCCCCAGGGCCTCGGCCTCAATGGTCATGCAGAAGGGAAGACCGAAATTTTCAAACCCCGTCTGTTCGTACACGTCCCCGGCAAGATCCCCCATCAATCCCCCCTCATGATGGGCGGCGGGAAGAGTATGGCCGTTTTTTTCCATCACCTCCACAACCGCCGCGTTCATCATGCCGCCGGGGCAGATTACCGGGGGCCGGTCGGTCCCCTCTTTACGCAGAACCCGGAGCAGCCGTTCCTTGGGAGAAAATACGTCCATGGGCCCTTACGCCCCTATCCCGGCGGGGACGCCGGCCTTCGGCGCGGTTACCCCCAGGCCCCCTGAAACCAGGCCCTTACAGAGCCTCACCGCCTCGGCGGCGTTTTTCGCATAACCGTCGGCGCCGATACGGTCCGCGAAGGCCTGGGAAATGGGCCCGCCCCCCACGGCGACCTTAAAATCATCCCGTATGTTCCGTTCCTTAAGTATCCTGATTAACTCTCCCATGCCGTCCATGGTGGTGGTCATGAGGGAGGACATGAGGATCAGCTCCGCCTGGGTTTCCACCGCCTTATCGGCAAAGCTTTGGGGGGGTACGTCCCGGCCTAAATCGAGGATGTCAAAACCCGAGGACTCCAGCATGATCCTGACCAGGTTCTTGCCTATGTCATGGGTATCCCCCTCGATAACCCCGATGACGGCCCTGTGCCGTACCTTAACCGCGCCGGGTTTCAGATGGGGTTTCAAAATAGCGATCCCCCTGTTCATGGCGTCGGCGCAGAGGATCAGCTCCGGAACAAAGTACTCCCCCTCCTCAAAGAGTTTCCCCGCCCTTTCCATCCCCCAGGCAAGACCTCCGTCGATAGCCTGGTAGGCGTCGGCCCCCTGATCTACCGCCTGCCGGGCAAGTTTTTCCGCCGTATCCTCATCCATATTGACCACCGCATCGGCAAGCTGCCGGTATAGGTCCCCGGTATCCATAAAAACCTCCGTAGTTCAAATTCCTATATAACCTATAGGAATTATATACTATAATGGTATATTGATCAAGGGAGGGGTTCCGGACTATGCTTATTACCATGCACCATGAGGAAGGGCTTCTTTCGGTACGGATCATCGCCTACGATCTTGACGGAACGGTTTTGAACAGCCGGAAGGAAGTTTCAAGCCGTACGAGGGAGGCGATCAACAGGGCCGTATCCGCCGGGATATACATGATCCCCGCCACGGGGCGGCATTTGGACGAAATACCCCGGCCGGTTAAAGAACTTGCCTCGAGTTTTCTTATCGCCAACAACGGCGCCCAGGTCTACAGCCTGGGGGGTCCCGCCTGCGGGAACAAGGATTCCCCCTGCGGACACCCGCGTCCCCCGGAGCTTATTTTTTCCCGGGGCTTTGACGATAAAACGGCCCTTTCTCTCATTTCGGAATTCCGCGCTTATCCGGCCATGGTCTTTGGCGCCTTTGACAACGGAGGGGCCTTCGACTCGAAAGGCAGGGGCTGTGAGGAGGGGATCGCCGCCCGCATTATCGCCCGCAATAACTGGAGGGATCTTCCACGGGATCTGGAAAAGCTTATCACCGAAGAAAACAAGAGCATCATAAAACTAGTGATGCTCTTTGAAGACCTTGAAGAAAGGCAGCGTATATTAAGCGATCTGTTAATAACGACCGGCCCCCGGAGGGATTTCGCGGTTACCTACTTTGCCCCGGATAACATAGAAATCCTGCCGGAGGGGATCAACAAGGGGGCGGCCCTTAAATTCGTCGCCGCGAAACTCGGTATCAGTATGAAACAGGTAATGGCCATAGGGGACAGTGACAACGACAAGGAAATGATACAGGAAGCGGGAACAGGCGTAGCCATGGGG
>JAISRD010000084.1 GCA_031273835.1 Treponema sp.
TCGGGAAATTCGATCTTCCCAAGCTTCCCCGCGGCCTTCTTGTTGACCAAAGTAACGGTGGCGATGAAATTCTCCCAGAACCGCTCGCCTATATTGTCCCGCTCGGAAAGCTGCATCCAGCTGGTCAGTACCCGGTACTTGCGGACAAAGGAGTACACCGCCTGGGTTTTCCCGTACCCCGCCCCGGCGCAGACGATGACCACGGAATTCCGCACGGCCTTTTCCAGCAGAAGGTCTATCTGGGGACGCACCAGGTATATCTGGTTCCCCGGCGAGAGGAGTACGTTGCTTTGGAAAGTCTTATCCGGCAAGGCCACTCCTTTTTCCCCGGTTAGGACAAGGAATTTTCCCAATCATTGAATTTCTTTCAAAAGCCGCTTGGCTTTTCGAGAAACCCCGCAAAATGCCCTTCATTTTGCAAATATTCCAGGGAAGATCTTTACAAATAAAAGTTTCAAATAACCGTTATTATATTGTATTACTCGAGTTTGTGCAAGTTTTAATATATTATTTTTACTTATGCAAGGGGCCGCGTAGATCGTTGTGGCATAGATCGTTGGAGTCCGCCGCCGGGGGTATAGCGCCGCCTGATGCGGATCATCCCGGAGGCCCGCTCCCTGAGGCTTCCCCCCTTGAGGATAAGGGCCCCCAGCACGGCGTTTCCCGCCAGTTCGGCGTCGATAATTTCGGGCTCCAGAAAGATCCGGCCCGTCATGTCCGCCTTGTACTGGTTCCAAAGGGGGTTCTTTGCCTGCCCCCCGGAGATGACCAGTTCCTCCGCGGGGAAACCGGCCCTTTCCAGGGTCTCCAGGGCGGCGTTCAGCTCCCCGGCCATTTCTTCAAGAACGGCCTTTCCGGGGCAGGGGGGGCCGAGAATCAGCCTTTCCAGTATCTCACCGGTGGAGAGGAGGGGGTAGGGGTTTCCCGCGAGGAACTCGTCGAAGCGCCTCCCCGACCGGGGGATCAGGGCCCCCACGTTCCAGAGGCCCTCCGCGGCGTGGGGGAGTATCCGCAAAGAGGGGAATTGTTCCTGCGGCCTTTCGGCGGCGCAGAGGTTGATCCCCTCGGAACTTCCCGTCCTGTCGCAGCACATCCCCGGTTCCAGGACGGCGGTCCCGATGAGGGCCATGATAAAGTCCGGCCCCGCCGCCGCGATGGGGACCCCCCCCCCGAGGGGGCCCGTCCCGCTTGTCCTGCCTGTCACCGCGCCCATTTTGACCAGGGGGGGGAATTTTCCCCGGTCCAGGCCCAGGGCGGCGCACTGTTCCTTGTCCCAGTAATAGGGCTCGTAGCCCCCGTGGGGTATCACCGTTACCGGCGACGCCCCCAGTCTCCAGGAAAGCCATTCCTGGGGGGGAAGAAAAAAGGCGGTCCTCTCATAATCCTCCCGGCGACGCTCCGAAAAGGCCCTGACCCTGGGGAGGAAGAAGGAAGGTATCCCGGCGCGCCCCTCCGGGCCCGCCCTTCCCGCTAAGCCGGGCGGCGGGGGAAGGGCCTCGTCGAACCAAAAGACCGGCCGGAGGGAGACTCCGTCCCGCGTAACCGGAACCAGGGTGGGGCCGTTTCCCGATATGACGATGAGTTCCGGCCCGGGGAGGGGGGGGACCACACCGGAGCCGGGGGGGACTTCCCCGGAGGGGCCCGCCGGCCCTTCCCCCGCCGCGGCCAGGCCCAGGGCGCAGAGGGAGCGGTAAAAGGCCCCTTCCCAGCACGCCGGGGGGGGGCCCCGGTAGGGCTCCGCCGCGGAGCGGAGGAGGCGGCCTTCGGCGTCTATCAGCGCCGCCTTAAGGCGGCTGGTTCCTATGTCGGCGCAGAGCAGCGGGGGCGGGGAATCAGCGGAGACTGCAGGATTCATTGCCTTCGGCCAGGAGTTTTTCAATCACCTCCCTGTTGTCCAGGAGGGAACTTACCGAAAGTTCCTGGTAGAGCCGGGAAATCGTTCTGGCGAAGAGTTTGCTCACGCTTACCGAGATATACCATTCCCGTTTGAGGAGCTCCTCGTGGTACACGGCGTTGGTTCCGATGATCCTGAAAAAAAGCCCCTCCCCGTAGGCGGCGTCAAAGTGCCTCACCGCGTCCCCGGAAAAGAGGGGCAGGCTGATCGCCGCGATCACCCTGTGGGCCCCCTGGTCTTTGAGGAATTCCATGGCCTTGAGCAGGGTGCCCCCCGTACCGAGTATATCGTCGGCCATGAACACCGTCTTGCCCCTGACATTGCCCAGCAGCTTTATTTCGGCGATGTTGTTTTCCAGGGCGTCCAGGGTAACCCTGGAATAGTCCCGCTCCTTGTAGAGCAGGGCCAGGGGCTTCTTAAAGGTATTGGCGTAGAATTTATTTCTGTCCACCGCCCCGGTATCGGGGGAAACAACCACGAAATTGCCCTCCCGGATTTCCGGCATTTTTGAAAGCTCCCTGATAATCTGGTAACTGGCGTGGAGGTTTTCAAACCCCATGGTACGGAAGGAATTGCAGATCTCCCGTGAATGAATGTCCAGGGTAAGTATGCGGTCCACCCCGAGGGATTCCAGGATGATCCCTATGCGGCTGGCGGTAAGCCCTTCCCGCCCCTTGCGTTTATGCTGCCGCGAATAGGGATAACTGGGAAGCACCAGGGTAAGCCTGCGGGCCCCCCCCTGCTTGACCGCGTCGACGGTAACAAAGAACGACATGAGGTGATCGTTTA
>JAISRD010000090.1 GCA_031273835.1 Treponema sp.
AGATTTCTTGAAATTCAGATAAAAGACAGCGAAGGGAAGGTCTGGTCCGCCATATACGCCCAGCCCAAGGACTTTTCAACCGGCTCGGTGGGTTACTACGCTTCCGAAAAGGCCACCAACCCGGAAAGCGGCGAGCGCTACCAGTGCGGCCTGTCCTTTACCCTTATCGGGTCCAAACCGGGTAAATAAAGCCCCCCGCAAGCGGGGCCTCCGCGGTAAACGGGGCGGCCGCGGCGGTTTCTAGCCCAGGCCCACGTCCATACACATCATCAGAACAAAACCCAGCATGATCCCCGTGGTGGCTATATGATCGTTCCCCTCGGCATAGGCCTCGGGGATAAGTTCCTCGGCCACCACAAAGATCATCGCACCGGCGGCGAAGGACAGGGCATAGGGAAGGATCGCCCGCATGGACAGTATCAGGGCAGCGCCGATCACCCCCGCCAGGGGTTCCACCAGGCCCGAAGCCTGGCCTATAAAGAAGCTCCGCCGTCGGCTGAGGCCCTCCCGGCGCAGGGGGATGGAAACCGCCGCGCCCTCGGGGAAATTCTGCAGCCCTATCCCCAGGGCCAGGGAAACGGCCCCGGCAAGGCCCGCTCCGGGATAAAGGGACGCGGCGCCGAAACCCACCCCCACGGCGAGCCCTTCGGGGATATTGTGCAGGGTAATCGCCATCACCAGCAGTATCGAACGGCCCCAGCCGGTTTTTATCCCCTCGGCGCTGGAGGCCCCCGCGTGGAGGTGGGGAAGGAGGCTGTCGGCCAGGCGGAGAAATACCCCGCCGGCGCTAAAGCCTATGGCCGCCGCCGCCCAGGGGGGGATACCCCCTCTTTCCGCGGCCATTTCAATCGCCGGCGCCAGCAGGGAGAAAAAGCTCGCGGCGATCATCACCCCGGCGGCGAAGCCCAGCATGCCGTCAAGGACCTTGCAGTTGATGCTCTTAAAGAAGAAGACCGAGGCCGAACCAACGGCGGTCATCCCGTAGGTAAAGAGGGTGGCCAGCAGGGCCTGGAGGACCACGGGCCGGGCGCTGAACCACGCTACCATTCGCCGCCCCCCGCCCGGCGGCCCGCCGGCGCTCCGTATCTTTTCCGGGCCCCCGGGGCCCCTGTTTTTGTCATGCCTTCCTCCTTCCACAACGGCGCGGAACCCGGAAAGTATAGCATAATACCGTTATTTTGTACCGCCCCCGGCGGCGTTCCGGCCCCCGGCGGGGCCCGGCGCTTTACTTGACAAGAAAGCCCTCCTTCCATAGTCTTATAACAGTATGAAGGTAGTCCTAATCCGGGTTGTCGCCGCGGCGGCGGTGCTTTTTGCGGTGTTTATCGGTATCGGCCTGGGGCTGTCTCTGGCGATGACGGCCACGATTCAGAACGAAGAGAATTACAAATCCTTTAATCCCGCCCTGCCCTCGAAGATCTACGCCGGCGACGGGGAGCTGATCACCGAATTCGCCGCCGACGAGAAACGGGAGCTGGTGGCCCTGGGGGAACTGCCCCGGCACCTGATCCTGGCGGTTATTACCAGGGAAGATCCGGATTTTTACAACCACCGGGGGTTCAGCCTCCGGGGTATTGCCCGGGCCGCCTACGGGATCATCACCGGAAGGAATCTGGGGGGGGGGTCCACGATCACCCAGCAGGTGGCCGGGACCCTCTATACGGACCGCCGGGAAAAAACCCTCTCCCGGAAGATACGGGAACTCTGGTGGGCCTTCCAGATGGAGCGGCGCTTTACCAAGAATGAAATCCTGGAAATTTACCTTAACTACATGATCATGGGTCCCGGAACCTACGGGGTCGAGTCGGCAAGCCGGTACTATTTCGGCCACAGCGCCCGGGACATTACCCTGGCGGAATCCGCCGTCCTGGTGGTCCAGCTTTCAAGCCCCGCCCGTTTTAATCCCATACTGTACCCCAACGAAGCGATGAGCCGCCAGAAGGACGTGCTGGACAAGATGGTCGAAACCGGCTATGCCTCCCGGGAAGAGGCGGATCATTCCTTCCGGGAATACTGGGACAATTGGGACTCCACCAGGGTTTCAAGTTCCGCCTATTTCAGCCGTCAGGACAAGGCCCCCTGGTTCAGCGAGTATGTACGCCGGGAGCTTGAACGGCTCATGTACGGTGAAATGGACTATTACCGGGACGGGTATAACGTACAGACCACCCTGGACCTCCGTTTCCAGGACCTGGCGGAGTCCGAGATGGCCCAGGGCATCGAGCGGGGGAATACCCTGTACAAAAACAGCTCCAAATCGAGTTTCGCCCGGTCAAGAAATTATATTCCCATCGTAAACCTCCTTACCCTTACCTTCAACATGGAGGGGCTCTACGAAACCGGAAAAGGACAGGGGGAACAGCGGGCCCTGAGCCGTTATGCCAAAACCCTTAACCCCGTGGTCGACATGGCTTCCCTGGTTTTCGACATTCCCGAACTAAAATCCATCGTTAATCCCGCCTACGAACTGGTCCGTTCCTTTGAGGCCGACGATACCGTCGAGGGGGCCCTGGTGGTCCTGGAAAACGACACGGGTTACATCAAGGCCATCGTGGGGGGCTCCAAATTTGACGAGCGTAACCAGCTGATCCGGGCCACCCAGGGAAAGGTTATGCCCGGCAGCGCCTTCAAGCCCCTGTACTATTCGGCGGCCATAGATTCACGGGAATTTACCATGTCCACCCTGATCTACGACTCCCCCATGCTCTTCTACGACGCCAACGGCAATCCCTATGTGCCGAATAACTACCAGGGAACCTGGAGGGGCCCGGTTCTGCTCTACGAAGCCCTGGCGCTCTCGCTGAACATCCCCGCCCTTAAAGTTCTGGACGGCATAGGCTTTGACGCGGCGATTAACCGTTCCGCCGCCCTCCTGGGGATCACCGATACGGAAGAAAAGAACCGTACCTTTCCCAGGGTATACCCCATGGGCCTGGGGATCATCGCCGTATCCCCCCTGCAAATGGCCAGGGCCTTCGCGGTATTCGCCAACCAGGGCCGGGACGTTACCCCCATGGCGATAAAAACCGTGGAAAACCGGGACGGAAAGATCATCATCGATAACGAGCGGGAAATACGGCTGGCCCAGCGTCAGATGGGAAGCAATATCCAGGTGATAAGCCCCCAGAATGCGTATATGATGACCAGGCTGCTGGACAAGGTGATCACCGCGGGAACCCTGGCTTCCGGCTCCGGTTTCGGGGCGAAACTCAACGTAAAGGACAACAGGGGAGTCAGCTACCGTATACCGGCGGGGGGGAAAACCGGCACCACCCAGAACTGGTCCGACGCTTGGGCCGTTGGTTTTACCCCCTACTACACCATCGCCATCTGGTTCGGTTTTGACAAACAGGGCAATTCCCTGGGGATGAACGTCTCGGGGGCTTCCCTGGCCGGTCCTATCTGGGGAAACCTTATGCACGAATACAACCAGGGCCTGCCCCGGAGGGACTTCCCCCGCCCGCCGGGGATTGTGGACGCCACGGTCTGCAGGTCCTCCGGGCTGCTCATGACCCCTTCCTGCCCCCAGGGGATCACCCTCAGCTTCCTCGCCGGTACGGTGCCCACGGAGGAATGCGATCAGCACGGGCCCAACGCGATAAACACCGGACCGGGGGCCCCCTGGTCTCCGCTGATGATGGGGAACAGAATAACCGGGGAACTTACCATGCCCACCCTGCCGCCGGAACTGATGCAGGACCTGCCGCCGCAGGGGGGACGGGGATCGGACACCGAGCCGGAACTGCCGTCCTATAATCCCCTCTTTGATTAGGATAGGGCCATGCAAGTCCCCGTTAAGGATATTCTGGTAAAGAAAAGAATACGCAAAGACATGGGGGACCTCCAGGCCCTGGCGGACAGCATGAAGCGCATAGGACAGATCAGCCCCATTGTTATCACCGGTAAAAACGTGCTCCTCTCCGGGGGCAGGCGGCTCGCCGCGGCGAAGCTCCTGGGGTGGCGGTCGATCAACGCCGTCATCGCCGATCTCCAGGAGGACGTCTATAAACTCGAATTTGAAATCGAGGAAAACACCCAGCGCCGCGATTTTACCCCGGAAGAACTCTCCCAAGCCCAAAAAAGGCTCTACCGCCTCAAGAACCCCGGTTTCTTCCGCCGTATCTGGGCGGCCATAGTCCGTTTTTTCAGGCGGCTCTTTAGGCTGTAAGCATGAAGAACCTCATCGAAGGGATACGTAAATTTGTAGAAACCCTGATTAACAAAACGGGATTCAATTTACGGACTAAACTAATAATCATCCTTGTAATCATCAAGGTCATCCCCCTCCTCCTTCTTACCCTCATCGCCTGGAGGCAGGCCCTGGGGCTGGGACAGCTCCTGGAAAAACGCTCCCGGGAACTGGCGGCGGCCGCCGCCGGGGCCCTCACGGAAACCGGCGAGATTGCCGTAGACGGTTCGGTCAAGGCGCTGAATGAAAACGCCATCAAAGAAATAGAGCGGATGAGTACGGACCTGGCGGCCAGGGTGGCGGAGTTCCTCTACGACAGGGACAGGGATATACTCTACGCGGCCACCCTCCCCCCTTCGGAAGGGGCCTACCGGAATTTTGTATTGAACAAGACAAGGGCCCTGATAAAAAAACGGGAATGGGTCCTGAGCCCGGACGAAAAATCCTGGACGCCTAAGGAAGATCCGGAACGGGGGGCCCTTTCGCCGTCTTCCAATACGGAAAATGATACGGGTTACCGTAACCGGCCCCCCGACCTTTTTGAAACCGAAGAACGGCCCCTGTTTCTGGAAATGACCTATGTGGACCTGGATGGAAATGAACTCTACAAGGTAAACACTTCCCCCCGTCTTGAAAGCCGTAAGAGGAATATTTCGGACCGCCGTAATACCTTTGTCCGGGCGGAAACCTATTGGAAGGACATTCAGGATCTTAAAGACGGGGAAATTTACGTATCCGACGTGATCGGGGCCTATGTGCGCTCCCACTTAATCGGCATGTACAATCCTGAAAATGTCAAAGAACGGGGGCTGACCTGGCAGCCTGAGGAAGAAGCCTACGCGGGGCGGGAAAACCCCAAGGGCAGACGCTTTGAGGGAATTGTGCGCTGGGTTACTCCGGTGTTCCGCGGCGGGGTTAAGACCGGTTATGTAACCCTTGCCCTGGATCATGATCATATCATGGAATTTGTCGATCACATTACCCCCATGGAGGAACGTTATGTGGAAATGCCCAGCGCCTTTGAGGGCAACTACGCCTTTATCTGGGATTACCGGTGCAGAAGCATCTGCCATCCCCGGCACCACTCCATTGTGGGCTACAATCCCGAAACGGGGGAGCCGGAAATACCCTGGCTTGAGGAGAGTATCTACAGGGCCTTTCAGGATTCGGGAAAGAACTACGCCGATTTTATCACGGAGGTACCGGTTTTTCAGGATCAATCCCGGGATAAAAAACCCGCGGCGGAACTTACCAGGGCGGGGCTTGTGGGCCTGGACGGCCGCTACCTCAACAACGCCCCCCAATGTACAGGCTGGTTCGATTTGACCAGGGAGGGGGGCTCCGGTTCATTCCTTATACTGTGGAGCGGGATCTGGAAACCCAATACCGCCGCGACTATCCCTTACTATACCGGGGCTTATGGCAAAACCAAGCGGGGCTTCGGCTTTGTGGCAATCGGAGCGGGGCTGGAAGATTTCCAGCGTTCCGCCATGGAAACCAAGGAAGTGCTGGGCAGGGTCATTAACGGGGCCAATGAAGATCTCTTTGCCGCCACCGAGGAAACCCGGCGGCTCATCGCCGGCAGTTTTTTCAATACCACCGTATCCCTGGCCCTATCCGCCAGCTTCATGATAATCCTGGTGGTACTCATCGCGTTCTGGATGGCTTCGTCCTTAAGCCGGAACGTTACCGTCCTGATCAACGGCATATCCCGTTTCCGCTCGGGGGAGCGGCAGTACCGCTTTAACGCCCCGGTAAAGGATGAAATAGGCGAACTGGCCGATTCTTTTGATGAAATGGCCGACAGTCTCAACGCTTCCGTTCAGGGACCGCTGGTTATCACCGGAATGGATATGAAGGTTATCTATGTCAACGAAGAGGTGGTTAAAATCATCGGCCACAGCCTTGAAGAAATGCAGGGCCGGCCCTATTCGGAAATAAGCCTTTACCCCATGGACAGCCCCTATGACCCGGTGGCCGCGTTAAAACAGGGCCGGGAGGCGGAGGTCTTTTACTATCCCGAAAAAGAAAGGTACCTGCGGGGCAGCGCTGCCTGGCTGACCGATAAATCCGGCCAAAACATAGGCTGCAGCATTCAAACTGTGGATCTTACCGAAATCGCGCTGGTCCAGAAAAAGCTTGAAAAGGCGGTGCTGGAGGCGAATCTGGCCAACCGGCACAAGGGGGATTTCCTCGCCCGCATGAGCCATGAGATCCGTACCCCCATGAACGCCATAATCGGCATGTCCGGCATTGTCAAGAAAAAGCTCACCGGCGCCCCGGAGGATATACGGGCGGATCTGACGCAGATCGAGGCCTCTTCCCAGCATCTTTTGGGGCTTATTAACGATATTCTGGATATTTCCAAGATCGAGGCGGGAAAGATAGACCTTAATTATGAAGCGGTCGCCCTGGATAAGCTCGCCCATACGGTGGAAGCCATCATCAAGCCCCGCTGTGAAGAAAAGAACATCACCTTTGAAACAAATTTTTCCCTTACCCCGGGGGCGTGTTACCAGGCCGATCCCCTGCGGCTGCGCCAGGTACTGATCAACCTGCTGGGGAACGCCGTTAAATTCACCCCCGAATGCGGCCTTATCCGTTATTCCATCATTGAACAGGAAAGAAGGGACGGCAGGACCCTCATAAGCTTTTCCGTCAAAGATTCGGGCATCGGAATTTCCAAGGAAGCCCAGGCGGCGCTTTTTAAGCCCTTTGAACAGGCCTCCCGGGACATCGCAAAACACTACGGCGGTACGGGACTGGGCCTTGCGATCTCCAGAAGCATCGTTAAGCTTTTCGGCGGGGACATCAGCATAGACAGTGAAGAAGGCAGGGGCAGCGAATTCAGCTTTAGCATCTGGCTTGAAGAGACGGAACCGGTGAAGGCCATAGACAGTTCCATGGACATCGCGGGACGGCTTGAGGGCAAACGGGCCCTGCTGGTGGACGACGTGGCGATCAACCGGATCATCGTGGTCAATCTGCTGGAATACACCGGCCTGGCCATCGACGAAGCCAATGACGGCAGCGAGGCCCTTGACCTGTTCCGTAAATCGGACGAAAACACCTATGACATCATCTATATGGACGTACAGATGCCCGGCATGGACGGCTACGAAACCACCGGGGCGATCCGGGCCCTGGACAGGGAGGACGCGAAAACGGTTCCCATAGTCGCCCTGACCGCCAACGCTTTTAAGGAAGATATCGACCGGGCCCTGGAAAGCGGAATGAACGCCCATTTAGCCAAACCCATCGAACTGGATAAGTGCCTTGAAATAAGCTTTAGGCTCCTAAAGGTATAGACCGGCGGATCTTTAGCGCCCGTCCTTCTTTTCGAAATGGGAGAATTCCATGGTAAAGGTGGCCCTGCCCTGGCTTACCGATCTGAGGGATGTCATAAAGCCGAACATCTTCGCCATGGGGGCGGCGGCTTTTACCCTGTCGAGGCCCGCCTTGGAATCCATGCTGAGCACCTGGCCCCCCCGCTGGGTTACGAGGCTTATCACGTCCCCCACAAATTCCTTGGGGGCGAAAAGATCCACCGCCATGACGGGCTCAAGGAGCAGCGGTTCCGCCTGCCGGGCCGCTTCGTCAAAACCCGTGCTGGCGCAGGCTTCGTAGGCGAATTCCGTGCCGGTGAGCTCCGAATAGTCCGCCTCCAGCAGGGTTACCCCGATGTCGATACAGGGATAGCCCAAGACTATCCCCGAAGCGAAGGCCCCCGTTACCCCCCGCTCGACGGCGTCGAAAATCTCCCGGGGTATCTCCCCCCGGTTCCGAAGGCCGTTGACGTACCTGTTCCCCGAACCGCGCTTCAGGGGTTCGAGCCTTAAGGTCAGGGAGGCGGCGTTTTCCCGGCCCGCCAGGGTTTTGGAGAATTTCTCTTTCCACTCCACGGCTTTGCTTATTGATTCACGGTAGGTTACCTGGGGGTTCCCCGCCCGGGCGGAGACGTTAAAATCCTTGAGAAGCCGGGTTACCAGCACGTCCAGGTGGAGTTCCCCCATGCCGGAAATGATAAGCTGCCCGGTCTCCTCGTTTTCCCGGGCTGTGAAGGTGGGATCCTCCCTGGAGAGGATCTCCAGGGCTTCCTTGAGTTTGTCCCCCTCGGATGCCGTCTTAGGTTCCAGGGATACGGAGATCACCGGCTCGGGAAACTGCATCTTGTCCAGCACCACGGGCCAGCCTTCGCTCCCTATGGTGTCCCCCGTCTGGGCAAGCTTCATCCCCACAATCACCCCTATGTCCCCGGCGGCAAGCTCCTCCAGGGGTTCGCTCTTGTTGGAATGCATGCGGAAAATACGGTTGGCCCGCTCCCGCTTACGCTTTCCCACATTGTAGATCTGGGCCCCCGGTTTGACGGCCCCCGAATACATCCGCACATAACAGAGGCCGCCGGCCTCACGGTCGTTCTGTATCTTAAAGACCAGGCCCAGGGGCGGGGCCGAAGGATCGCAGGGTATCTCTATGTCCGCTTCTTTTTTGAGGTGATGCCCCACGGCGGGCCTTACCTCATCGGGGGCGGGAAGAAAATCCACCGCCGCGTCGATCAGGGGCTGGACCCCCACGTTGCGGCGGGAAGCCCCGGCCAGCACGGGAAGCAGGCGGCGGTGCAGAACGGCTTTGCGGAGCTCGCTTAAGATAAGCGGGCCGGGCAGTTCCCCGCCGGACAGGTACTTTTCGGTTACCGCGTCGGAAACCGCCGACAGGGCATCGATCAATTTTTCCCGCCAGCGCGCCGCTTCCTCAAGCCTCTCCGGGGCCACGGGGCTTTTGATGATCGTTTTGTTTTCGTCGGCCCCGTCCCAGCGCAGCTCCTCCATCTCAAGCAGATCAATGACCCCCTCGAAGGTACTTTCTTTTCCCAGGGGGATCTGGAGGGCCGCGGCTTCGATGCCGAGTTTTTCCTTTATGTCGGCGAGGACCCGGAAAAAATCCGCCCCCGCCCGGTCCATCTTGTTGACATAGCCTATACAGGGTACCTGGTACCGCTCGGCCTGCCTCCATACCGTCTCCGTCTGGGGCTCCACCCCCTTAACGGCGTCGAGTATCGCGATGGCCCCGTCCAGCACCCGTAAGGATCGTTCCACTTCGGCGGTAAAATCCACATGCCCCGGAGTGTCGATAATGTTGATCTGAAAGGAAACGCCCCCCCGCTTCCAATAGGTGGTGGTGGCGGCGCTCTGTATGGTGATCCCCCGTTCCTGCTCCTGTTCCATCCAGTCCATGACGGCTTCCCCGTTGTCCACTTCCCCAATCCGGTGGCTTTTTCCGGTATAGAAGAGGATACGCTCGGTAGTCGTGGTTTTGCCGGCGTCGATATGGGCCATGATGCCGATGTTGCGCATAAACTTGAGGGAACTCATGGGGAGATTGTAAAACTATTTCCACCTGTATTACAATGGGTTATGAACGACGAACTATCCTATGTCCTGGTAACCCCCTACACCATAGCAAAGAGCCGCACCGGCGGGGTTATAGCCCGCCTCCTCTCCCGGCTTGATCTGGAACTGGCCGGGGCCCAGATGATACTTCCCGACGATGCCTTTGTACGGGAATATTCACAACTGCTGAAACAACAGGCGGCTATAAAAAAATTTAAGATACTTATCAACTATGTGGAACAGAATTTCGTATCCGGCGGCAGATCCCACCGTACCCTGCTCCTCCTCTTCCGGGGGAAAGGGGCCTGTAAAAAACTGGTGGATACCTGCGGGGCCATCCACGCCGAAAGCACAGGGGTCGAGGCCCTGGCGGGGGAGACAATACGGGACACCTACGCGGACCTGATCGTTTCCCCCGGCGATCCCTCGGTTGTCACCTATTTTGAGCCCGCGGTTCTTACCCCCCGCAATCAAAGGGACGCGGACAAGGACCTTGCCCTGATTGCCCGCTTTTTGAAGGGCCGGGAAAACATCGTATCGAATATAACCTATCCCGATCCGTCAAAGGTGGAGCAGACCCTGGTCATTCTAAAGCCCGATAACTGGGGCTACGCTTCTTCAAGGCCGGGCACTATCATCGACATGTTCTCCCGGACGGGGATGCGCATCGTGGGCATCAAGATACACCAGTTTACCCTGGAGGAGGCCCTGGAATTTTACGGCCCCGTGGAAGCGGCCCTGAAGAAAAAACTCGCCCCGGCCTTCGGCGCCAAGGCGGCGGAACTTTTGGAACAGGAATTTTCGGTAAAGTTCGGAGAGGGGGCGAAAAAGATCCTTGTCGAAACCCTGGGAGAGGAAGTCGCCGGAAGCCAGTTCAGGGACATCATCGAGTTTATGTCCGGCCGCCGTCCGGGGACGGATATTGAAAAACCCGTTAAGTGCATGATCCTCATCTACGAAGGCGAAGGGGCCGTTGAAAAAATCCGGGAGGTACTGGGCCCCACGGACCCCCTGAAAGCGCCGGGGGGAACGGTACGCCGGGACTTCGGCAGCAA
>JAISRD010000129.1 GCA_031273835.1 Treponema sp.
TTGCCGTTGTCCATGGTTTCGATGGCCGCCAGTTCTTCCTTGTTTTGATTGATGATGTCGCCGATCTTGGTGAGAATTTTAGCCCGTTCCGGCGGGCTCTTAAGCTTCCACGCGGCAAAGGCCTTCCACGCGGCGTCCACGGCCTCGTCCACATCCTTGTTGGCGGCCTGGGCGCAGGATGCCAGCTTTTCCCCGCTGGCGGGGGAATAGACATCAAAGACCGCTCCGTCAGAAGCGTCTTTCCATTTACCGTTGATAAACAACTGGTACCGGCTCTTGAAACTGGGTTTCATGCTTTACCTCCACAAAAGACAAAATATTTTGGGAACAACCCAAAAAAGAGAACAGAGATAGAGCTGTGATATGCAAAGAAGTACTACTGCGTGTATATTACAGAACGATTACGAGTATAGCAGGGTTTTTTCGGAAGTCAAGTAAAATTTCTCAAAAAAATGTAAGAAATGATACATCATCCGGGTAAATTCTTCTTTATGTCCGTTTCTGTCCGCGCGGCCGGTGGTTAAACCTTCCTTAATCTTCTTAAAAGGGCCCGAATCTTATCGCCACGGCGAAGGCCAGGAAAGCCGAGGTGATTACCAGTATCGCTGCCTGGAGCTTCCAGGTCCAGGCCATCCATTTGGGATAGCCCGCCACGGAGAAGGAAAGGGCGATGAGGAGCAGCGCGTTGGTGGGAAAGATCATGTTGGAAAAGCCGTCGCCGAAGTCAAATGCCAATACAGCGGTCTGCCGGGTGATGCCCACAAGGTCCGCCAGGGGGGTGAGGATAGGCATCATCAGGAAGGCCTTTGCGCTGGCCGAGCCGATAAAGAAATTCATCACCAGGGTTACGGCATAGATTAAAAAGCCCGCGGCCAGAGGCGGCGAACGGCGTATCAACTCCGCCGCTTCGTAGAGCAGGGTATCCATGATCATCCCCGTGGTGATGATGTGCTTGACGCTGTAGGCCATCAGTACCAGCACAATGCCGGGAAATATATTAACCATGCCCCGGAAAAAACTGCGGGCGCTTTGTTTGGCCTTGGCGCTTTTCCCCCGGCCGGAATCCGCCCGGCCGTCCGCAAAAAGGCCGCCCCCTATACCGCCGGTCAGGAAGAGCAGGGTCAGTACGGGAAAGGCCAGATCGGAGAGGCCGGGCATACGGGCCGTAACGATCACAATCAGCATTGCCAGGGCTATACAGGACACAAACCAGATCAGGGCCCGCCTGTTTCCCCTGCTTATGGTTCCGGATTCACCGGCAGGAAGAACGCCCCGGAACTTGAGTCTTAGGGCCTCGTCTTCCTTATAGGACAGCGACTTGGAAGGGTCCGCCTCAACTTTTTTCGCATGGCGGATTACAAAGACGGTTACAAGGGTATAGATTACCAGGAAAAAAATCAGCCTGAGCCACGCCCCTGAAAAGAGGGGAAGATCGGCGATGCGCTGAGCGACGGCGATGGAAAAGGGATTGGTCACCGCCGAAGAAAAGCCGAAGGCCAGGGGGAGGAGGCTTATGCCAAGGCCCGTCATGGTGTCCCAGCCCAGGGAGATGGCGATGGGAATGATGAAGATGATCATCGGCACCATCCCCTCGTAAATTCCCACAAAACTTGACACGGACATAAAAAACAAAATCATCAGCCCAATAAGGAGGTACTTCCTTTTTTTGAAACGCACCACAAGGAAGTTGACGAGGTTTTCCATTACCCCCGCTCCTTCCAGTATGGCGATGGAACCCCCTACGGCAAGGATAAAGATGATAAGCACGATGGGGGTAATGTTATCGGGGCCAGCGAGTATTTCCACCGGGGCAGTAAACCAGCGCCAGGGGGGATAATCGGGCTTGGGGATTTCCTGGTAACTGCCGGGAACCACCAGGGTTCTGCCGTTTTCGGTGGTTCTGTCGAAGGAACCCGCGGGAAGAACGATGGTAAGAATGCCGCTGACGATCATCAGAAGTAAAATGATCAGTGCCGAAAAGAGAAAGGCTTTTTTTCCGATTTTGATTGAACTTTCGCCGCTCATAACTGCTCCAGGATACGGGAATAGAAGGAAAGACAATTTTCCAGATTTTCCAAAGATATACGCTCGTCATGACCGTGGATGCGGGAAAGTTCTTCCGGGTTGAGTTTTTGAGGACTGAAGCGGAAGATACGGTCCGACAATTTTTGATAGTGCCGGGAATCGGTGGTGGCCAGCATGAGGAAGGGGAGTACGGGTATGCCGGGAAAGGTCTTTTCAACGGCGTCCCGGATTTCCTTCCAGCCGGGACCTTCCATGGCGGCCTGTCCCGGCGCGGCGGGTACCGGATCGGTGGCGAGGCCGTAGGGGGAGATCTTTACCCGCTCGTCGGCTATCACGGCATTGAGCCGCTCCGCCGCCGTTTCCACGGTCCAGGGCGGAAGGAGCCGGAGGTTGATCACCGCCCTTACTTCCGAGGGCATCACGTTGTCGGCGGCGCTTCCCTCAAGCTGGGTCATGGCCATGGTGGTGCGGAGCAGGGCCCTGGTGGCGGGGCTGACCGCGGCGGCCTTAAAAAAGAGGGGTCCCAGCGTCCGGGCGCGGGCCATGGCAAAACGGACCGGCCCCGCCGCATGGGGGGCGAGGTTTTTGAAAAACGCTTCGGTGGTGGAGGTGAGCTTCCAGGGGAAGGGATGGGCGGCAAGCCTCTGCAGAGCCCGGGCCAGTACCGCGGCGGCTTGTATATCGGGGGGCTGGGAAGCGTGGCCGGGTTTTTGTTCCACCCTTAAGGCCGCGCTGAAAAAGCCCTTTTCCTCGATGCCCACCAGGGCCAGGGGCTTAGCGATACCCTTGATCTGATCCACGGCAACCGGAGTACCTTCATCAAGAATAAAGGAAAAACGCAGGTTTTTTTCGGCAAACCACCGGGCCGTTTCCTGTGCGCCGGATACGCCGGTCCTTTCCTCATCGCCCCCCAGGGCGATCCAAATATCCCGCTTAGGCTTAAAGCCCCTTAAGCAGAGATTTTCCGCGCTTTCAAAAAGCGCCGTAAGGATGCTCTTCATGTCCAGGGCGCCCCGGCCATAGATGTAAGTTTCCGCCGGAGCGGCCCCCTCTTCTAAGGCGGCCCCCCTTAAGTTAAGCAGTTCCGCGCCGAAGGGGTCCACGGACCATTTTTCCCGTTCCGCCGGAACCACGTCGTAGTGGGCGAGCAGCAGGGCGGGTTCCTCCCCGGAGCTGTCCACCGGGCCGGAACCGGGCCAGCGGTACACAAGGGCATAGGGGGACAGGGCAAATCGCTCGGCGCTTTTATGGAAAGCGGGGTAAGTTTCTTCAAGGAAACCGCGGAAGTCCAAAAGGGGC
>JAISRD010000151.1 GCA_031273835.1 Treponema sp.
AAGTCTTTTTACGGCAAACGGCCGGCCTTTTCCGGCAAAGGGAAGTCTTTGAATAATAAAAGGGAGTCTTTCCGTGGCAAAGGGACGGCCTTTTTTGATAAAGGGAAGTCTCTGGATGATAAAGGGAAGTCTCTGGATGATAAAGGGAAGTCTCTGGATGACAAAGGGAAGTCTCTGAGTGATAAAGGGATGGCCTTTTATAGCAAAGGGAAGTCTTTCAGTGATAAAGGGACGGCTTTTTTTGACAAAAGGCCGCCCCTTTTCGGCGGCAAGCCGGCCCTTTACCCTTAAAGGTACGAAAACCTGGGAAAATGAATCCGCGGTGCCCCTTAAAAATTTGCAAAAGATCCCCCGGTAAATTACAGTTTAGTTATGAGAGATCGCCATGAACAAAACTGATCCTGTCTACGCGGCGTACCTTGCCCTTTTGAGGGGCGAGCTGGTACCGGCCCTGGGCTGTACCGAGCCGGCGGCTATCGCCTATGCCGCCTCCTGCGCACGGGACGCCCTGGGAAGGGTTCCGGAAAAGGTCCGGGCCGAGGTAAGCGGCAATATCGTCAAAAACGTGAAGAGCGTGATAGTCCCCAATACCGGGGGGCTTAAGGGGATAAAGGCCGCCGCCGCCGCGGGGATAGTGGCGGGGAAGACGGAACGGAAGCTTGAGGTGATCGCCGCCCTCACCACCGAGGGGGAAAAGGCGGCGATCCGCTCCTTTCTGGACAGGACCGCCTTCGAGGTGGTCATGGCAGATACGGACCGGGTCTTTGAGATAACCCTTACCCTCTGGGGGGGCGGTTCTGTTTCCCGGGTACGGATCGTCGACTCCCATACCAACGTGGTTTTGATCGAAAAGGACGGAAAGATCCTCTTTGACGGGACGGCGCAGGTCGGCGATAACGCCGGCGCCGCGGCGCTTGATAACGCCGACGCCGCCGATTCCCCCCTCAGCGTGGCGGGGATCATCGACTTCGCCTCCTCGGCGGATCTGGAGGACGTACGGGACCTGATAGAGCGGCAGATAGAGTACAATTCGGCCATTTCCGCCAGGGGCCTGCGGGAGGATTTCGGCGCCAACATCGGCAAGGTACTGCTTAAAAACTACGGAACGGATATCAAGGTCCTGGCCAAGGCGGCGGCGGCGGCAGGTTCCGACGCGCGGATGAGCGGCTGCGCCCTGCCGGTTATTATCCTTTCGGGGAGCGGGAACCAGGGGATAACCGCGTCCCTGCCGGTGATCGAATACGCCGGGGAATTGGGTTCCTCCCGGGAGGAGCTTATCCGGGCCCTCCTGGTGTCGGACCTGGTAACCCTGCACTTAAAAAGCGGCATAGGCAGGCTTTCCGCCTACTGCGGGGTGGTCAGCGCCGGCGCCGGGGCGGGGGCGGGGATCAGCTATCTTAAGGGAGGGCGCTTTGAGGAGGTGTCCCACACCATAGTCAACGCCCTTGCCATTGTTTCGGGGATAGTCTGCGACGGGGCCAAGCCTTCCTGCGCCGCGAAAATAGCCGCCGCGGTGGACGCGGGCATCCTGGGGGGGGAGATGTACGACATGGGCCAGCAGTTCTACGGAGGCGAGGGGCTTATCGTCAAGGGGGTGGAGAATACCATCCGTAATATCAGCCGTTTGGGAAAGGAGGGAATGAGAAAAACAGACAAGGAGATAATCCGTATCATGCTCGAAGATCAATGAATTTAACTAAAACAAATCACACACATCCAAAATAAGGAGTAAACGATGAAAAACTTTTTTACCAGCCTTCCCGCGAGGCTTATTGTGGCCCTGGCCCTGGGGATCGTCGTGGGGCTTTACGCAAACGAAAGGCTCATAAGGGTGATCATCACCCTGCGGGCCGTTATGGGGGAGGTTATCTTTTTCTGCATACCCCTGGTTATCGTAGGTTTTATCGCCCCCTCCATCACCAAGCTGGGTACCAGCGCCTCGAGGCTTTTGGGCCTGGCCCTCTGTATGGCCTATGTTTCCAGTGTCGGGGCGGCGTTTTTTTCCACCATCGCCGGCTATGGGATCATCCCCCGGTTTCACATCACGGGCAATGTGGACAATGTCAGGGAACTTCCCCAGCTTATTTTTGAGCTGAAGATACCCCAGATCATGCCGGTCATGAGCGCCCTGGTGCTTTCCATACTGCTGGGGCTCGCTGCGGTGTGGAACAAGGCGGGGGTAACGATAAACCTTTTGGACGAATTTCAAAAGATAGTGCTTTCCATTGTTTCCCGGGTGGTCATTCCCCTGCTTCCCTTTTTTATCGCCTGTACCTTCGCGTCCCTGGCCTATGAAGGTTCCATTACCAAACAGGCCCCGGTATTCCTCGTGGTGATCCTCCTTGTCATGGCGGGCCATTATATCTGGCTTACCCTGCTGTACCTCCTGGCGGGGATCTTTTCCGGCAAAAACCCCTTCAGGGTGCTCCGAAACTACGGGCCGGCCTACCTTACCGCCGTGGGAACCATGTCCTCCGCGGCGACCCTGCCGGTGGCCCTGCGCTGTGCGCGGAATTCCGACGCCCTCCGCAGTGATATGGTGGACTTCGGCATACCCCTCTTTGCCAACATACACCTCTGCGGGTCCGTGCTTACCGAAACCTTTTTTGTCATGACCGTTTCGCAGGTCCTCTACGGACGGCTCCCCGAGCCGGGTACCATGGTACTTTTCTGCCTGCTCCTGGGTATCTTTGCCATAGGCGCGCCGGGGGTTCCCGGCGGGACCGTGATGGCCTCCCTGGGGCTCATTGTAAGCGTCCTCGGTTTCGACGCCGCCGGTACGGCCCTGATGCTGACGATCTTCGCCCTGCAGGACAGCTTTGGTACGGCCTGTAATGTTACCGGCGACGGCGCGCTGACCCTGATCCTCACCGGTTATGTGGAGAAACACAAGCTGGGTGAACAAAAAAGCGCGGCGGAGGTATACTAACACCTGGAGAGGTAACAGGTGAAAAAAACAATCGTCATCATCGACGGTATGGGCGGCGGCATAGGCGCCGCCCTTGCCGCCAAGATCCGCCCCCTGGACGGTCTTGAGGGGCCTGAGGGGAAAACAGAACTGGAGATCATCGCCCTGGGGACCAACGGAGTGGCGGCGGAACGGATGGTTAAGGCCGGGGCCCACCGGGGAGCGTCGGGGGAAAACGCCGTCAAGGTTTCGGCGGGGCTGGGGGACTTTATCCTGGGGCCCATCGGCATTGTGATCATGAACAGCCTCATGGGGGAACTGAGCCCCGTCATGGCCGAGGCGATACTTAAGGCGCCGGGGGAACGCATACTCCTTCCCCTGGAAAACGATCATTTCTACCTTGCCGGCCTTGAGCCCCTGTCCCTGGCAAAGATGATAGACCGGGCGGTGGATTATCTCCGGGTCCGTCTGACGGGCGCCCCGCCGCCGATAGCTAAGCGCTGAAATAGAACCACGGGCCCCACGGACGGAAAAGAAACCACGGAAGACACGAAAAAATACGGAAATACAAAAAGTTTGTTCGCAATCTTCGATTTTCCTCCTCTTTCTTCCCTTCCTGTTCCCTGGTGTCCTTGGTGGTTTTCTCTTTCTCATTCGTCCGTGCTGTCCGTGAGGTCTGTGGTTAAAGTAGAATTCCTGAGACGGTGGGGAACTCACAAGCGGGGAGCTCCGGCCTCAGGATAAACGCATAGAAATTTCCAAACCAGGCTTCAAAGTGTATGTTGATATGCGGGAACGGGAATATGGCGAAAAAAAGCGTCAAAATACAGGAAATCAGGGAACTGATGGTAGAGGTCCGGTATTTTATCGCCGGCACTACCGATATTGACATTTTTTTACCAATATCCTATAAAATACATAGGTTTTATAAGAAAAATAATTCCGGAAGGCAGGTTTTTGGAATTATGCTAAATTGGGAGTTTCTATGGCAGGAATTGCGGTTTCACTGACCGAACTTATCGGGAATACCCCCCTTTTGGAGCTTAAGCGCTACGGCGCGGGGCTCGGTCTTAAGGGCCGGCTTGTGGCAAAGCTGGAATACTTTAACCCCCTGGGGAGCGTCAAGGACCGTATCGCCCTGGCAATGATCGAAGACGCCGAAAAGCGGGGGCTTTTAAGGGAAGGGGGGGTTATCATTGAGCCCACCAGCGGGAATACCGGCATAGGCCTGGCCTTCGTGGCCGCCGCCCGGGGTTACCGTATCATACTGGTCATGCCCGATACGATGAGCGTCGAAAGGAGGAAGCTCCTGGCGGCGCTGAACGCGGAACTGGTTCTTTCCCCGGGTAAGGACGGCATGAAGGGGGCCATCAGAAAGGCCGAGGAGCTTCAGGCCCAGATAAGGGGTTCCTTTATACCCCAGCAGTTCAACAATCCCGCCAATCCGGAGGTACACCGGAGGACCACGGGGGCGGAGATCTGGCGGGATACCGGCGGGGAGGCGGCGGTCTTTGTTTCCGGTATAGGCACCGGCGGGACCATCACCGGGGTGGGGGAATTCCTTAAGGAGAAGAACCCGGCGGTAAAGGTTATCGCCGTGGAGCCCTGGGATTCGGCGGTGCTCTCCGGGGCGGCCCCGGGGCCCCATAAGATACAGGGCATAGGGGCCGGTTTTGTGCCCCGGGTGCTGAACACGGAGATCTACGACGAGATCTACAAGGTTCGTACCGAGGAGGCCTTCAGCGCCGCCCAGCGCCTTGCCGCGGAGGAAGGGCTTTTAACGGGGATCTCCTCCGGGGCGGCGCTCTTCGCGGCCACCCAGGCCGCCCGGCGGCGGGAATTTGAGGGTAAGATCCTGGTGGTCCTCCTGCCCGATACGGGGGAGCGCTACCTTTCGACCCCCCTCTTTGACCCTGTGGAACAGAACCGGATTTAGCGGGGCTTTGTACATAATACGTTTTCTTAAGGAAGAAACATGGGAAAGACTAAACAGATAGCGATCTACGGCAAGGGCGGCATAGGAAAATCCACCACCACCTCGAATTTAAGCGCCGCCCTTTCGCGGCTGGGTTACAGGGTTATGCAGTTCGGCTGCGATCCGAAAAGCGATTCCACCAATACCCTCAGGGGGGGAACCTATATACCCACGGTTCTCGATACCCTGCGGGAAAAAAACGCCGTCAACGCCCACGAGGTTATCTTTAGCGGTTACAACGGGGTGTACTGCGTTGAGGCCGGAGGACCCTCTCCGGGGGTGGGCTGCGCGGGACGGGGGATCATCACGGCGGTGGAATTCTTCAAGCAGCAGAAGATCTTTGAGGAATTGGACCTTGACTTTGTGATCTACGATGTCCTGGGGGACGTGGTCTGCGGCGGCTTTGCCGTGCCTATCAGGGAGGGTATAGCCGAGCATGTGTTCACCGTTTCTTCGGCGGATTTCATGGCCCTCTACGCGGCGAATAACCTCTTTCGGGGGATACAGAAGTATTCCAATTCCGGGGGGGCCCTTTTGGGGGGGGTTATCGCCAACTCGATCAACCAGCCCTATGCCAAGGAGATCATCGACGACTTTGTCGATAAAACCGAAACCCATGTGGTGGAGTACATCCCCCGGTCGGTAACGGTAACCCAGTGCGAGCTTCAGGGGAAGACCACCATCGAGGCGGCCCCGGATTCCGCCCAGGCCAGGGTATACTTGGGCCTGGCGGAAAAGATAGCCGCCCACAGCGATTCAAGGACCCCCTCCCCCCTGGGGGTGCAGGAACTGCGGGACTGGGCGGGCAAATGGGGGGAATACCTCCTTTCCCTGGAAACCGGCGAGATACGCCGGGAACTCAGCGCCAATATTTAAGGAGAACCCATGAACGCCGCGGAACTTATTCAAAATGTCCTGGCCCTTAAGCCCACGGAGCGTCAGCCGGTTTCGGTTTTTTCAGGCGGCGCCTGGGCGCTGAGTTCCGGCGGCCTTTCCCTGGAAAGGGCCCTGGCTTCGCCCCCGGAGACAACGGCGGAGCTTCTCTACCGCATGTACAGCTCGGTGGATTCGGATATTTTCTGGGCCGTTTCGGGGTTCAACAACATTGTCATCGGCGCCATAGGGGGAAAGATCAAATTCCGTTCCAGGGGAACCCCCGACGTTATCGAGACCCTGCTGAAAAAAGCCTCCGATGCGGATCACATCGATCTGGACAGGATACGGGACGATGAAAAGATACGGACCCTCTACGAGGTAAGCCGCCTGCTGGTAAAAAAGGCATCCGGGGATCATCATCCGGTGGCCCTTACCCGCTGGGGTCCCTTTACCCTGGCGGGGCTCCTCTACGGCGCGGAAAATCTGATGCGGGATATTTACCGGGACCCTCAGGCGGTACGGCATATCCTGGACTTCACCTCGGAACTGTACCTTAGGTACACCGAGCCCTATATCGAAAACGGCGTGGAGATCATGCTTATCGCCGAACCCACCTCTTCGGGGGATATGATTTCCCGGCGGCACTTTGAGGACTTTGCCCTGCCGGTCTTTAAGAGGATCTTTGCCGCTCTGCGGAAGAAAGGGGCGCTTGCCGCCATCCACATTTGCGGCGATATAGAAAACCGGCTGGATCTTTTGGCCGTCGCCGGGGCCCACTTTGTTTCGGTGGATTATAAGGTAAGCCTTAAAAAGGCCAGGGCGGCCTTTAACGGCAAGGTGGCCTTTGGGGGCAACATGAACCCCGTTAAGGTCATGCAGCAAGCAACGGCGGAGGAGCTTGCCCTGGTCTGCGAACAGTGTATCGCCGACGCCGGGGACGGCGGGGGCTTTATCCTGATGCCCGGCTGTGATCTGCCCCCGTCAACCCCTGTGGAAAATGTCAGGACCATGATCCGTACCGGACAGGCCCACGTATACCACTCCAGGAAGGTAACGCCATGAATTTATCCGCCAAAGAAGCGCCGAAACGGGAAGACCGGCTTAAGTCCCGTATTGCCTACGGGGGGACCCTTGTTTCCGCCTGCGGAATTTTCTGCGGCAAAGGCGGCGGCTGCGGGGCCGATGCCAACCGGACTTTTTCCCAGGGGTCCATCTGCCTTATGCTGCCGGGGATCTCGATGATCAACACCCTCAAGGATAACGTGAACCTCCTCCACGGGGCGGTGGGCTGCGGGGTCTGCTCCCATTCCCAGAACGCCAACGCCCGTTCCGGCGGCCTGGCCCATTACGGCCTGGTAAAGGACGCCCTGTGGGTCTCCACGGCCCTGAACGAGTCGGAGGTGATCAACGGCGGCGAGGATAAACTGCGGGCCGCCATTATCGAGGTTGACCGGCTCTACCGGCCCAAGACGATCACCGTGGTTTCCGGCTGTGTGCCGGGACTTATCGGCGACGATGTGGACGGCGTCGCCGCCCGGGTACAGGACGAGGTAAGCGCCCGGCTGATTCCCGTACACTGCGAGGGCTTCAAAACAAAGATATGGGCCACCGCCTATGACGCGGTATACCACGGCCTGGGGCGGACCCTGCTTGAGGACCCGGAGATACGGGAACCCGTGATCCCCGACGAGGAAGAACTTTTCCGTTTTGAGGAACGGAAAAAAAGGACCGTTAACCTGCTCAATGTTTCTTCCATGGGAAAGGTGGATGAGGATGAACTTACCCGGCTTCTCAATATGCTGGGGCTGGAGGTGAACATTTTCCCCGTCTTTGCCGACACCCAGCGGATGTACAGGGTAAAGTACGCGGGCTTTTCCATCAGCACCTGCCCGACCCACGACGACTACTTCTGCAAATTCCTTGAGGAAGAGTACGGCATCCCCTATATACTCAAGCATATGCCCATCGGCATTGAAAATACCAATGAGTGGATCCGGGACGCGGCACGCTTTCTGGGCAGGGAAGAAGCGGCCGGGGAGATCATCAAAAATGAAAACGCCCTCCTTGACGAGGGGCTTAAGACATACCGGGAATTCTTTAAGGGAAAAAGGGTCTTTGTCAGCGCCGGGGAATTCCGGGCCCTGGCCACGGCGAATCTGCTCCACGAGTTGGGCTTTGAAATAGCGGGGCTCCGTTCTTTTCATCATGATGAATTTGCGTCGGGGGAATACGAAAAACTAAAAAAGATCGCCGGGGATTTTCCCTTTAACATAGCCAATGTCCAGCCCTTTGAGGAGGCGAATCTGCTTAAGCGCCTTAAGCCGGATCTTTTCCTGGGCCACTGGAACGGCAATTCCACCTCGGCAAAGCTGGGCATACCTTCCCTGGTGATCTACAATACGGGGCTTTCCTATATAGGATACCGGGGGGTCTTTGAGCTTGCCCGGCGGCTCTACCGGCAGCTCCGTAATCCGGCGTTTAACGAACGCCTGAGCCGCTATGTACGGCTTCCCTATCGGGAGGAATGGTACGGGGAAGATCCCTTTAAATACATCAAGGGGGCGGAAAACGATGTCTGATATAAGCCATAACAACACAAGCCGCGGCTATTCCGGTATAAGCCACAACTATATTGAACGGCCCCGGTACTTCTGTTCCTTCGGCGGCGCCCTCTCCACCCTGGAAGCCCTGCCGGATACCATCCCCATACTTCACGCCGCCGGGGGTTGCGCGGGAAGCATAGCCTGGGGGCAGAACGGGGGCTCCGGCCTGCAGGTCGGGGGGTACTGCGGAGGCCTCGCCGCGCCCAGTTCTAACGTGGGGGAGCGGGAGGTGATTTTCGGCGGTTCCGAGCGTCTGGCCGAACAGATACGTACCACCGTGGAGATAATGGAAGGCCGCCTCTATGTGGTGATCACCAGCTGCGTTACCGAGATCATAGGCGACGATGTTCAGGCGGTGGCGGCGGAGCTTCGCCCCGGACTCCGGGGGCCCGGCGGAAAGGAGGCCTCCCTGGTTTTTGCCCGGACCGGCGGGTTCAAGGGCAATTCCTATTACGGCTACGACCTTGTACTTTCCGCCATCGTGAGGCAGTTTGTGGCGGCCCCCCGAAAAACAAGGAAGAGGGCCGTCAATGTGCTGGGAATCGTTCCCTATATGGACAGCTTCTGGCGGGGCAACCTGGAGGGGCTGCGGAAAACCCTGGAACTCTTAGATCTTGAGGTAAACACCTACTTTACCGAGGACGATACCCTTGAGGGTCTCAGGCGATCCTCCGAGGCGGCCCTGAATATTGTGGCGTCGGACCTCTACGGCCTTGAGGCGGCGCAGACCTATAGGGAACTCTACGGGATTCCCTATATTTCCGTGTCCCTGCCGGTGGGCCCCACCGCTTCGGCAAAGCTGCTCCGGGAGACCGCCGCCGCCCTGGACCTGGACGCCGCTACGGAGGCGCTTATCGAAGCCCAGAACCGCCGCTACTTCCGCCAGCTGGAACCCCTTACGGACTGTTACCACGACGCGGAACTCCAGCGTTACGCGGTTATCATCGCCGACGTAAATTATGCCGTGGGCCTTACCCGCTTCCTTCTGGACGACCTGGGCTGGATCCCCGAACTGGTACAGTTTACCGAAATTCTCTCGGGGGAACAGCAGAGGGGCCTTTTGGAGAAGCTGGGGGACGGCGGCAGGCTGGTAAACCCCCACATCATCTTTGATACCAACTCAAGCGAGGCGGGCCGCTATCTCAGCGCCCGCTATCCCCGGCGGGAACGGGATCTTTACACGGAAAGCCTTTCCCCCGCCTTTGTGATCGGCAGTTCCCTGGACCGGGAACTGGCCCTAAGCCTGGGGGTGCCCCACCTTTCGGTGAGCTTCCCCGTGTCAAACCGGGCGGTGATCAACCGGGGCTATACGGGTTACGGCGGCGGCCTTACCCTGACCGAAGACCTGCTGAGCGCGGCGGTGGCGGGAAGATAACGCAAAAAAGAGGATTTTTTTTGTTTTTTTGTAAAAAGCTATTGCCAAGATTTCGATAATATCATATTAAAACTATATGAATTATAGGAATTAGGCGGTTGACCGGAAATCCGGAGACCCAAAAGCCTAAGGTCAGGAACCGAAAGGTTCGGACCCGCGGTTTTTGGGATTTTTTTTATAAGGCGGGAATTTACAGGGACGGCGGAAAAAAACAAAAAAGATCGGGCAGGGTCTTTTTCTATTACCGGAAAAGCATCGCGGTTCTGGCCTTTCTTGCCTTTTGGCAGGCGGCCCCCCTTCTGGGGATTGCGGACCGGCAGTTTATCCCGACCTTGAGTGATGTGCTGATAACCATGTGGGGCATGATCAGGTCGGGAAATCTGCATGTTCATATAGCGGTAAGCTTTCAGCGGGCCCTTTTCGGCTTTGTTATCGCCTCGGCGGCGGCCCTGCCCCTGGGTTTTGTACTGGGAGGCTGGTTTAAGCGTTTTGAGGAGTACCTAAATCCCCTGATGAACGTCCTTTCCCAGGTGAACCCCTTTTCGGTGTTTCCCGTGTTCATACTCCTCTTCGGTATAGGCGAGGTTGCCAAGATCGCCATCATCCTCTGGGTCTGCATATGGCCCATACTCTTCGGTACGATCAACGGGGTAAAGAATATCGATCCCCTGCTGGTAAAGGCGGCCCTGGCCATGGGGACCTCAAAATTCGCCCTCTTTTGGAAGATCGTACTTCCCGGGGCGGCGCCGGCGATCTTCGCGGGGCTTAAACAGGGGGCGGGGATTTCCTTTTTTATGCTTATCGCCGCGGAAATGATAGGAGCCACGGCGGGCTTGGGCTGGCTGGTGCTGAATTCCCAGATCAATTTTCAGATCAAGCGGCTTTTTGTGGCGGTGGTAACCATCGCGATCCTGGGACTGCTGATAACCCATGCCATCAAGGTGGTGGAAAAACGGGTTTTAAGCTGGAAAGAAGAGAGCGTCGTGAAATAGAGCGGACCCCCGTGCATGCGCGGCGGAAGGGACGAAAGGCCTTTCCGCCTTCGAAGGGGGTACGGTTTATGAAGCGCCTTAAATAATTTTGTAAAGGAGAACTGTATGAAAAAGTCTTTAAGATCCGCGGTTCTGTGGATCCTGGCTTTCGGTATGATTGTCTGGGCTCTGTCCGGATGCCGGAAGAAAAATGTCGTCCTGGAATCCACCGTCAAGGACGGTAATGAGGTGTACCAGATAAAAACCTGGTCCCGGTCGGATTGTACAGACGCACCCTTTATTGTGGCGGAGCAGAAGGGTTTCTTTACCGAAGAGGGGATAGAGATAATCTATACCGGAGAAACCCAGCCTCCCCAGAGGATCGCCTCGATTCTGAACGGGGATAACGATGTGGGTACCGCCCATCCGAACACCCTGGCCATAGCCCGTGAGGGGGGCGCTCCCATCCGGGGAGTGGCCCGGTCCATCATCGAGCCCCCCGACGAGATCGAGGATATTCACCTTCAGCATATGTGGTGGGTCAGCGACAAGAACGGTCCCATCCAAAAACTCGAGAATATCAATACCCTGGGCCGGAAGGTAAAGGTTCAGCTCCTCCTGCGGAACGCCTGTATAGACTTCCTCACGGATATTGTTCTGGAACGTTACAATATCTCCAAGGACAACATCGAGTACATCACCATGCCCGATATTGAGGGAGTCCTGGCGCTGAAGAACGGTCTTATTGACATAGCGACCCCCCACCCAACCTTTTTTAAGGCTGTGGAGGATACGGGTATAGCCAATATTTTGATCACCAGCCGGGAGATTGCCGGGGAGAACGCGGGGACCTATCTCTACTACTTCGCCGACGAGTTCATCAAGAACAATCCCGAACCGATTAGGCGTTTTGTCAGGGCCATCAAGAAGGCGGAACGCTGGGCCAACGACAACCCTGAACAGACGGCAAAGTGGACCGAGGAAGCCATCGGGGTTCCGGTTCAGGCGAACCACTGGTACGCCCGGAACGCGGTGATCGACGACGCCCAGATACAGGTCTGGATCGACGGTTCCATCGCGTCGGGGGCTTTGTCGGCGGATACCAAGGTACGGGTGGGGGATATTATCACCCATGACTTTGACCAGGAAGGAAATGAATAAGGTTCTTCCTCCTCTCCCCCAGGGCGGCGTTGCCGTCCTGGGGGGTTAAAAAATACCATTTAAAAAAAGATGGTTCTTCAGGGCCGGTCCCGCCGGATTCCGGCCCTGAAAACCTTTTTAAACAAAGGAGGCTTAGAATGGCCGGATTAACAGAATTGACAGAAGAACGGACAGCGGCCGGGGATGAAGCCGTTAAGGACTATAAAATTGCCGCCCGGAATATAGGCCGGATTTTTCACATCAAGCGGGCCGGGGAAGAACGGCGGGAATTCAAGGCCATCGAAAATATGAACCTCAATGTAATGAAGGGGGAATTTGTTACCATCGTCGGCCCCTCGGGCTGCGGCAAATCAACCTTTCTGGATATTCTGGCGGGCCTTTCCGAACCGAGCGGGGGGGAAATTTTTATCGACGGCCGCAGGGTTACGGGACCCGCTTTGGACCGGGGCATAGTACTTCAGGGTTACGCCCTGTTTCCCTGGCGGACGGTACGGCAGAATATTGAGTACGGCCTGGAAATAAAAAAGGTAAAAAAGCACGAACGCCGGGCAATCAGCGGCAGGTTTATCAAGCTTGTGGACCTCAAGGGTTTTGAGGACAGTTTTCCCCATGAACTTTCCGGGGGGATGAAACAGCGGGTCGCCATCGCCCGGGCCCTGGCCTACGATCCGGAGGTGCTTTTAATGGACGAACCCTTCGCTGCGGTGGACGCCCAGACCAGGGAAACCCTTCAGGATGAGCTGTTAAACATCTGGGAGAAGACCGGCAAGACCATCATTTTTATCACCCACAGCATAGAAGAGGCGGTATTCCTGGCGGACCGGGTGGCGGTGATGTCAACCAATCCGGGGACGATAAAGGCCCTGGTCCGGGTAGATCTTCCCCGGCCCCGGCGCATGGGTAATGTCCGTAATTCCCTCGACTTTAGCCGGATTACCGGGGCGGTGTGGAATTTGCTCCACGATCATGAGGGGGGCGAAAAACGGGACGGACAGCGGCCCTGGCCTATACAGGGGTATAACGAAGCGGAAAAGCGGAACGCCGATTCCGCCGCCCAATAAATCGTGGGAGCGGAAGATGCGTGCTGTGGAACGGGCCGCCGGCGGGGCATTGAAGGTATCCGGCATTGCGGTCCTCCTCCTGCTTTGGGAAATACTGTCCCGTTTTCGCGTTCTGGACCCCCAATTCCTGCCGTCCTTTACCCAAACCCTAATGGGTCTGGGTAAACTCCTTGTTGAGGGCGTTCTCTTTACCTCCGTGATGGTGAGCCTTTGGCGGGCCCTGACGGGACTGTTCATCGCGGCGGCCGCCGCGGTACCCCTGGGGCTTTTTTTGGGCCGCCGGTCCCGGAATGTGGAACGGTGTTTTAACCCCTTCTTCCGCATGCTCGCCCAGGTGAATCCCTTTTCTCTTATGCCGATCTTTATCCTGTTTTTCGGTATCGGCGAAGCGGTAAAGATCGCCGTAACAGCCTGGGTATGCCTGTGGCCCCTTTTGTTCAATACCATTGAAGGCGCCCGGAATATCGACCCCGTTATTATTAAAACCGCCCGGGCCATGGCAAGTTCCGGACCGGCCCTGTTTTTCAAGGTTATAGTTCCCGGCGCGGCGGCCTCGGTATTTTCAGGCCTCAGGCTGGGCCTGGAAATGTCCTTTTTTATGCTGGCCGCCGCCGAAATGGTGGGGGCCTCGTCGGGCCTGGGCTGGCTGCTCCACAATTCGGCGATGAACCTCCAGTTCGTACGTATGTACGGGGCGATCCTCGCTTCGGTTCTGCTGGGTTTCGGCATGAGCAAATTCCTCAAGCTGGTACAGATACGGACCTTCTTTTGGCGGGAAAATTTGGGCCTTTCAAAAACGGAGGAGGCCGGAGCGGGGAGGGTTAAGAGGAACGGGGATCTAATTTTTACCGGGGCCCTGGTCCTCCTCATCCTGGTCCTGGGAACCTGGCAGGTGGAAGTATCCCGGCGGGAACAGGGGAATTTTAACCACCTGCCCCATAGCGGCCACCTGTCCGCGGGAAGCGGCGGCATGGAGTAAGTGTATGAGACGATTTTTTGTGAGTACCCTTATTATTGTCCTTTTCTTTGCCCTCTGGGAAACGGCAAGCCGCTTGTATCTGGTGAATCCCGCCTTTGTACCCCCTTTCAGCAGGGTGGCCTTAAACGCCCTCAGAATGTTCCGTTACGGCGCTTTGGCGGTCCATGTCAGGGCAAGCCTCTTCCGGGCCCTTCTGGGTACGGCGGCGGCGGTGGTTTTGGGGGTTCCCCTGGGGATAGGGATCTCTTCGGCCTGGGGAAAACTCAAGTTCCCCCTGGGATCCCTTTCGGACCTGCTTTCCCATCTCAGCCCCTTCCTCCTGTTCCACATCGTTATCCTCTTTCTGGGGATAGGGGAAGCCGCCAAGGTAAGCATCGCTGCCTGGGCCTGTCTCTGGCCTGTGGCCTTTAACACCGCCGCCGGGGTGGACAATATTGACCGGCTCATCCTCAAGGCGGGCCGGGCCTTCGGCGGCAGCCGGCGGGACCTGTTCTTCAAGGTGATCCTCGCGGCGGCGGCGCCGAAAATTTTTACCGGCATACGGATCAGCGCCGGCTATTCCCTCCTCATGCTTGTCGCCGCGGAGATGATGGGGGGCCGCTCCGGCCTGGGCTGGCTGATACTGAACTACCAGGTGAATTTCAGGCTGGAAAATATTTTTTCAATAGCCCTTGTCATCGCCCTTATCGGCATACTGCTGGACGCCCTCCTGGTATGGGTCCAGAAGAAATTTATCCCCGGCGGGATAGAAGTATATGTAAACAGTTCCGGAGCATAGCGCCGGTTTATTTTTTTTCAAGGAGTTGTAAATGGTTAGGCAAAAAAGAGCGAAGCGCGGAATAATTTTAGGGGCGGTCCCTGTGGTTCTGGTTCTTGGAACGTTTCTGGTTTCCGGTTTTGCCCTGGGCGGATGCGCCCGGCAGACCGTTACCCTTGGGGGACTTGATTCCCCGGAGGCCCTGACGGTGAGCGAGATATACGCCCAAGCCCTGGAAAGGGCGGGGTACAAGGTGGTACGGCGTTTCAATCAGGACGGCGCGGCCCTGCACAAGGCGCTGCTGGCGGGGGAAATCGACATCTACGCGGAATACTCCGGTTTTGCCCTGACCCGCATTCTTGGGGAAGACCCTGTTCCCGATCAGTATTCGGCCTACGACGCCGTGGCGGCGAAATACCGGAACCTGGGACTGGTTCTGCTGGAACCCCTGCCGGCGGACAACGCCCTGGGACTTGCGGTATTACAGGAAAGGGTCGACGCCCTGGGGATCAAAACCTTCAGCGCCTTACAGGAAAAGGCCGGGGAACTTACCCTGGCGTATACCGGTTCTTTTCTGGAGGACCCCGAGGGCTTTCCCCTTCTGGAATCCGTGTACGGCCCTTTCCCCTTCGGAAAGATCACCGGCACCTCCGATGACGATGAACTCCACATGCTGCTCCACGATAAAAAGGCCGATGTGATCCCCCTGGGGTCCAACGACGGCCACCTTGCGGACCCGAAACATAAACTGCTCCGGGATAACTTTCACGCCTTTGTTCCCCAGACCCTGGTTCCGGTGCTAAGGGGGGAATACGTTGAGCAGAACGGGAAGATCAGGGATCTCTTGAACCCCATCTCCGCCTCCCTCAATGACAAGGCGGTGATCAATCTGAACCGGCAGACGGAGATTCAGAAAATACCCTATCCCCAGGCGGCGAAAACGTATTTGAAGGACAACGGCTTTTTTTAAGGGGGCATATATGGCGGATATAAAGGACGCGGAAAGTCCCCGGGAGACGACTTTGAGCGAAGGGGATCTGCGGCGGCTTAGGGAAATTCTTGGGGCCCTTAAATTCGGATCCGTTACCCTGATCGTTCAGGACGGCAGGGTGGTACAGATTGAAAAAAACGAGAAAATCCGGCTGGTATAAGCGGCAGCCAAGGCCCCTCCCCATACGAAAAGGCGCCGCCGGGGGGCTAATCCGCCCCTATATCCCTCCGGTAATCCATGCCCTCAAAGGATACCGACCGGAGGGCGCGGTAGGCCTTTTCCCGGGCTTCGGCGGCATCGGCGCCGTAGGCGGATACGGCCAATACGCGGCCTCCGGCGCTGCGCAGACCCGTACCGGCGGGCCCCCCGGCGCCCCGGACGGCCCCCGCGGCAAAAAGCAGGGCCCCTGTTTTTTCAAAGGAAAATTCGTTAAAGGCTACGGGGTCTCCCCTGCGGTATTCGCCGGGATAGCCCTCCGCCACGGCAACCGGGGCGCAGACCGCGCCGGGTTTCCAGCTGAGGGGAAAACTGTTTACCGAGCCGTCCAGTATGGCCAGGCAGAGTTCGGCAAAATCCGATTCCATCAGGGGCAGTACCGCCTGGGTTTCCGGATCTCCCAAGCGTACATTGTATTCAAGCAGGCGGCAGCGGTCCTCGCTAACCATGAGGCCGAAAAAGATAAAGCCCCGGTAATCAAAGCCTTCGGCCTTAATTCCCCTCAAGGTGGGTTTTAGTATTGATTCAACAAAGTCCCTTTGGGCAGCGGCGGAAAAATCCGGCGCCGGCGCGACGGCCCCCATGCCCCCGGTATTGGGGCCCCCGTCGTTATCAAAGCGACGTTTGTGATCTCTGGCGGAAACAAAGGGGACAATGCCGTCCCCGCCGCCCCTTGCTCCCACGCTGACCGCGGCGAGCACCGAGACCTCCCGGCCGGTAAGAAATTCTTCCAGTACAAGGGACTTTCCCGCGTTTCCCAGAACGCCGTCCTTCATAAAGGCGGCGGCGGTTTTTTCAGCGCTTTTAAGATCCTCCGCGATTACCACCCCCTTGCCCGCCGCGAGACCGTCGGCCTTGATCACCAGGGGAGGGGCGAAAGCCGCCTTAGAGCCGCCGCCGAAGTGGGAACGGACCGCCGCAAGGGCCGCGGCCGGATCGGTATAGCTTAACGACCGGGCGGCCCGGACGCCGTATTTTTCCATGAATGATTTTGCATAGGCCTTGCTTGCCTCAAGCCGGGCCGCCGCGGCGCCGGGGCCGATTACGGCAAGTCCCGCCTTACGGAAACGATCGGCGATACCCGCCGCCAGCGGAGCCTCGGGGCCCACTATGGTAAGGTCAATACCCTCGTTAAAAGCATACCGTATCAGGGCTTCCTGAACTTCTTCTTCCGCCGGGTCCCTGCCGAAGAGTTCCACATTTTCGCATTTCGGTTCCCCCGAGGTACCGCCGTTTCCCGGAGCCGCGTGGATGCTGTCCACCCTTTCCGACCGGGCCAGTTTCCATACGATAGCATGTTCCCGGCCGCCTGAACCGATTACCAGCGCTTTCATGGGGGTAATTATACAGCATAACGGCAAAAAACGGTAGACCGCGTTTCCGGCGCCGGTAAAAAGACCGCGCTAATGCTTAAAATGCCTTGTCCCGGTAAAAACCATGGCGATGCCGTGTTTGTCGCAGGCCTCGACGGATTCCTTGTCCCGCATGGAACCGCCGGGCTGAACAATGGCCCGTATTCCGGCGGCGGCGGCCCTTTCGGCCACGTCGGGGAAGGGAAAGAACGCGTCCGACGCGAGAACCCCCGCAGCGCCGCCTTCGGCGCGGCCAAGGGCCTGTTCCGCCGCCCAGACGCGGTTTGTCTGGCCGCCGCCTATGCCCAGGGCGGCGCGGTTCTTTATCACCACGATGGCGTTGGATTTTACAAAACTCACCGCCCTCATGCCGAAGATCATATCCGGGATGTCATGGGGAGCCGGGGCTGTACGGGTAACCACGTCCCACTTGTCCAGCAGATCCCTGTCGGCCTCCTGGACAAGGAGGCCGCCGTCAACGGAAATACACTCCAGTGTTTCCCGGGCCGCCCCGGAGGCCCTCATGATCCTTAAGTTCTTTTTCTTTTTAAGGATTTCCAGCGCCTCCGGTTCAAAGTCCGGGGCCGCGACGATCTCAAGAAAAAGCCCGGCGAGTTTTTCCGCAGTCCCGGCGTCCACCCTTGTATTGACCGCCACGATGCCCCCGAATATCGAAAGGGGATCGCAGGCATAGGCTTTTTCATAGGCCTCGGGCAGGGCGCTTCCCAAGGCAATGCCGCAGGGTGTATTGTGTTTTACCGCGACACAGCAGACCCTCTGTTTTTCTTCGGGAAGATCCGGCAGCAGCCGTTTTAGTTCCGCCTCCCCCGCGGCCTGGGAAGGATACCCGGGGCCTGAACCGGGAAAGCCGAAGGCGGAGACCGCCTTCCATGCCAGATCCAGATCCCGTATATTGTTGTAACCCAGCTCCTTTCCGTTAAGCTGTTCCATTCCGCCCAGGGCGCCCCTCCGATCCGCCGTAAGGTAAAGGGCCGCTTTTTGATGGCCGTTTTCACCGTAACGCAGGGTCCCGCCTTTTTTAAGGGAAAGGGGCCAGAAGGGGGGAAATTCCAATTCGGAAGACCTCACCTGATCCGCCCGCGGGCCGGCCGCCCCCTGATCCCCGTTGAGGTCCAGCAGGTACCGGGCTATGGCGGCGTCGTAGGCCGCGGTAAGATCAAAGACCTTTCCCGCAAGGCGCCTCCTCAGGGGATCCGGCAGGTTCTTCAATCCCCCCTTTAGACCTTCAATCGCTTCCCCGTAATCCGCGGGATCGGTGAGAACCAGCACCGCCTTAAAATTTTTCGCCGCCGAACGGAGCATGGAAGGGCCGCCTATGTCGATGAATTCAACGGTTTCTTCCAGCGTAAGCCCCGCCTGGACCTTCTCAAAAAAGGGATAGAGATTCACGCATACCAGATCGATGGTTCCCAGGCCGAGCTTTTCAAGGGTTTCCATGTGGGAAGGCAGATCCCGCCGGGCAAGAAGCCCCGCGTGAACCGCCGGATGGAGGGTCTTGACCCGTCCGTCAAGGCATTCGGGAAAACCCGTTACGGAAGCGATATCGGTAACCCCTATGCCCTTATCCTGCAGGTACTTTGAAGTCCCCCCGGTGGAGAGGATCTCCCAGCCCGACCCGGACAGAAACGAGGCCAGTTCCGATACGCCCTCTTTATTAAATACGCTGATAAGGGCCCGCTTGGGGTAAATTTCCGGATCCATAATATGGAGAATAGGGGATTCGAACCCCTGGCCTGTAGATTGCGAACCTACCGCTCTACCAACTGAGCTAATTCCCCGTAATTCCTTATACCACAAGGAATTACAACTCGTTACGGTGATAGTTTTCTACTATCTAGTAGTTATTTATTGTTATATGAAAAAACATGAAAAGTCAAGCCGTTTGGAGAGTTTTTTAAGGTTTAAAAAAAAGTATCACCATGGGTATCACCGTTTTTTATTAGTTATCCGGGAATATTGTACCAATAATTGAGATTTCCCCTAAAACCAATGCAACAATAAACCCAAAAAACCTACCCAAAACATCTCTAAGGCCATTGAGCATAGCAGTTAATTGTACCAACCCCAATATAAACCAAGCGAGGAAAACAAATATTTGTACAATTCGTTTTATGCTACCTCCAATTACTCTTCATTCCCATGTTTCAATATTTCCAATACTGGTTCAATTTCTCTATTAGCAAATGTAGCAATAGCGTCCGGACGCAATGAAAGATAACTTCGGTTTCTGTAGCACAACTGGGCAAGTAATAGACCCGTAAATAAATAGGCCTCTATTTCCGAATCATAGCGATTGAGGAAATTATCGGTACGAATTAAATATCTAATTGTAAAAGTTATGGGTTTGTCGTTTGTATCAAGCGCTTTGAAAATTGTATCAATTAAGTCTTTTTCATTGTGAGTCTCAAGATAAGCAGTACCATCAAACATAAGTGATTTGACTTTATCACCGCTATTATCAAGTACGGCCACAGAAACAAAAATAATATTATTCAGAATTTTCTTATTTCATCAGCTTCTTGGCTATATCCCTTCCCGGCAAGCAGGGAGACAAAAACGATAAAGGCCGCAAGTCTTTTCATTTGTATCCTTATGGAAACCACGCCGCCGGGTAAAACACCCCATCGTCCCAAACACCGCCGCTTATTGCCCAACTACGGGGCTTTGGACTTCCCCCTTGAGCATTGGCCGTATGGTCCCCCTTATAATAT
>JAISRD010000205.1 GCA_031273835.1 Treponema sp.
AGTGGAGGTGTTACACCTGTTCCCATTCCGAACACAGAAGTTAAGCCCTCTTACGCCGATGATACTGCCCCCCGGAGGGGTGGGAAAGTAGGTCGCTGCCAGGCTTTTTTTATTTATACCCCTGGATCTCCCCCCGTGATGTCTTACGTAAAAATCTAACCGAAGCGCCCCCTTGATTCCTCTCCCGTATCGTAGTAAACTATGCGAAAGGGGTACTGTCATGTCTGAACAGAGTCAATTGGTAACCTTCCAGCTTGGTGAAGAACTATACGGGATCAATATAATGGATGTAAAAGAGATAGTCCGGGTCCAGGAAACAAGGGCTATCCCCAATGCCCCTGTGTACGTGGAAGGGATTTTTAACCTTCGCAGCGAGATTATCCCCATCATCAATTTGCATAAGCGTTTCCACCTGAAAAGGGCCTTTACTTCCGAGGATGACGAGCTTCTTTCCGGATTTATTATCATTGATATAGACGGAATGAAGCTTGGCGTTATCATTGACAAGGTTTCCAGGGTGGTTACCATCGAAAAAGAAGATGTTCAGCCCCCGCCGCAGATGCTTTCCGGTATCGGGGCGGAGTACATCCAGGGTGTGGTGCGCCAGGAGGGGGGGTACCTTATCATCCTCAATATACGGGATCTCTTTAACCCCAAGGAACTGCAAAAAATAGCCGAATTACGCAGATAGGGCTTTGGGATGATCCTATGAGCGGCGCCGCTAAAGGGGAAGAATCCGCCTCCCGGCCTTCCGGTAAGCGGCTTTTTTTGTCCGCCCTTAAATATTCCTTTCCGGTATTCCTGGGCTATATCACCATCGGCATAGCCTTCGGTCTCTTTACGGCGGACGCCGGTTATCCCTGGTGGATTGCCGTGCTTACAAGCCTGGTGATCTACGCCGGGGCGGGGCAGTTTATTGCGGTGGGCCTTTTTGCCGCCGGCGCGGGCCTTGCGGAATGTATGCTTATTGAACTGGTGGTCAATGCCCGGCACATGGCCTACGGCCTTACGATGCTCAAGCGTTTTAAGAACGCCCGGCCCTATAAGTGGTATCTGATCTTCGCCCTTTCCGACGAAACCTTTGCCCTCCTTTCCTCCCTTCCCGAAGAACAGAGCGCCCCCCGCTTTTTGTTCCTCGTGAGCATCCTGAATCAGGGCTATTGGGTTGCGGGTACCCTTATCGGCGCCCTGGCGGGGAGCCTTATCCCCTTTGACACCGAAGGCGTAGGTTTTGCGCTGACGGCCCTTTTTGTGGTGCTGATGATAGAACAGATGCGCAGGGTAAAAAATCCCCTTGTTTTCATAAGCTCCGCCGCCGCCGCGGTACTTGGGGTGATTTTCCTGCCCCCCCGGCTTGCCCTGCTGGGGGCGATGATCGCTTCCCTGATCTTCCTTGGTATGGTTGATATGCGGGGCGGCAAAAACGAAGGGACGGCGTAATGGTAAGCATTCCCGCCGCCGCGCTCTATACCCTGTGCCTGGCTCTGACGGTCTTTTTTTGCAGGGTCCTCCCGTTCCTGTTTTTCCGGGAAAAACAGGAAGCCCGGCGGGGCCCTCTGATCCGCCTGTTTTCCCTGGCGGAAAAAACCGTTCCCCCGGCGGCAATGACCGTGCTGGCCTTTAACGCCCTCTCAAGTCCCGTAAAAAGCAACCCCCCGGAACTTCTTCCCGTTTTAGTCGCCTCAGGCCTTACCGCCCTGATCTACCTCTGGAAGCGGAACGCCCTGGCGGGCATTTTTTCCGGCACCGCCCTCTATATGCTGCTGGAACGCTTATTCATGCAATGAAAAGTTCGTTTTATGCCGGGGATTGCATAATTATGCTCTTTATGACATGGTAAGTAATGGACCAGAAGGAACTTGAGGAAACCGCCGAACTTGCCCATTTAAAGCTTACCGGGGATGAATTAAGCGCGGCCCTTCCCGCCTTTGAACAGATGCTGGAATTTTTTGCCGCCATGCAGGGGGCCGGTACGGAAGCCGCCGCCGACATAGCGGCGGGTCAGGCCGCCGGGGCCCGGCTGGTTGGGGCGGACCATTTTAGGGGGGACGCGGCCCCCTCCGGAACGTACCGCCCCAAGGGTGATGACGACGGCGGCATAAACGAAACCATGCTTGACAATGCCGGTGAAAGGGACGGCCGCTTTATCGTAATCCCCAATGTACTGTAAGGAAAAAAAACGTGTCTTGTAAACTGCCCGAAGGCCTTTTAGCGTATTGTAAAGAATGGGAAGCAAAGATCGGGGCCTTCATAGAATTCGCGGAACCGGGGGAAGGCTGCCCTCCCTCCGCCGATCTGCCGCCTGAAGCCCTCTCCCTGATTTCTGATTTACCCTTTGCGGTGAAGGACAATATCGCCGTAAAGGATTTTTCCCTGAGCTGCGGATCAAAGCTCCTTCACGGTTTCCGCTCCCCCTATACCGCCACGGCGGTACTTAAACTACAGGCCGCCGGAGCCGCGGTGATCGGTAAAACCAACCTCGACGAATTCGGCATGGGCTCCTCGACGGACAATTCGGGGATACGGAAAACCAATAATCCCTGGGATACAAACCGGGTCCCCGGCGGTTCATCCGGGGGGTCCGCAGCGGCGGTGGCGGCGGGTATGGTCCCCTATGCCCTGGGAAGCGATACCGGCGGTTCGGTACGCCAGCCCGCGGCTTTCTGCGGGGTGGTGGGGCTTAAACCTAGTTACGGAGCGGTTTCCCGCTACGGTCTTGTGGCTTACGCTTCAAGTCTGGAGGGTATTGGGGTATTGGCCGATACGGCGTCCCGCGTCAGGGCTGTTTTTGCCTGTATACGGGGGAGGGACCCCATGGACGATACCTCCCGGGACCCTCCCGCCGGGGCGCCCCCGCTGTATGCCCCGCCGGGCGCCGCGGAAATTTCGGGGGTGAAAAGCCGCGCCGGGCTTATCGGGGTCCTTTCCCCCGAAGCGGTGGCCCGGGCTGTTGCGGAGGCCGCCGGGGGAAGCGGGGGGGCCGCCCTGGAAACCGCGGCGGAGGCGGCGGCCCTGGAGCCGGAAGTACGCAGGGGCTTTGAGCTTGCCCGGGAACGCTTTGCCGCCCTGAACTACACCCTCGTTGATGTGGAAGTTCCCAGCCTCAGGTACGGAGTACCCGCCTATTATACCATTGCCGCCGCCGAGGCCAGCGCCAATCTTGCCCGTTTTGACGGGGTGCGCTACGGCAACCGTCCCGATTGGGCGGAAAACCCCGATGATCTTATCAACAAAACCAGAGACTCAGGTTTCGGCGCCGAGGTAAAACTCCGCGTTCTGCTGGGTACCTTTGTGCTCCGTTCGGGCTTTCAGGACCGCTATTACCTGCGGGCCCAGCGTATACGGGCCGGCATACGGGCGGAATTTGAGGCCCTGCTGGGCGGCGCCGTTTATGGCGGAGAAGCCCCGGCCTGCGACGCGATACTGATGCCGGTATTTCCCACCAGGGCCTTTGACCGGGGGCCCAGTTCCCTGTCGCCCTTTGCCCAAAAGGCAGCTGACCTTTATACCTGCTGCGCCAACCTTGCCGGCCTTCCCGCCCTTTCCTTTCCCGTCTCCCTGGAGGGGGGCCTCCCCGTGGGGATGCAGCTTCTGGGCCGCCCCTTTTCCGAGGGAACCCTCTTTACCATGGCGGAGGCCTATGAGAGGGCCCACCCCTTTCCCCATCCCCCGGGGTACAGGGCCTTTTGGAGTTAACCGTGAAGTACCAATCATTCATAGGGCTTGAAGTTCACATTCATCTTTTAACAAAGACCAAGGTTTTCTGCGGCTGCCGTTCGGCCTTCGGCGATGAGCCCAATACCAATGTATGTCCGGTCTGCCTGGGCTATCCCGGCGTGCTTCCCACCCTGAACCTTGAAGCCCTGCGTATGGGCTGCATGGTGGCCCGTTCCCTGAACTGTACTATCCCCGGGCGTACCTGGTTTGAGCGTAAACAGTACTTCTATCCCGACATGACCAAGAACTACCAGATCTCCCAGTTTGCCTCCCCTCTGGGGCAGCGGGGCTATGTGGAACTGGAGGGCCGCACTTCCGGCGCCGGGCGGATCAAAAAAAGGGTCCGTATCAAGGAATGCCATCTTGAGGAAGACGCGGGAAAAATGATCCACACCGGAACGGTTTCGCTTTTGGACTACAACAGGGCCGGGGTGTCCCTTTTGGAGATTGTTACCGAGCCCGACATGGAATCCGGTGAGGAGGCGGAGCTGTTTATCCAGCGGCTTCGCCGTACGGTCCGCTATCTGGGGGTCTGCGACGGCAATATGGAAGAGGGATCCCTGCGGGCCGACGCCAATGTGTCGATTAACCTTCCCGGCAGGGGTTTGGGAAAGAAGGTGGAGATCAAGAACCTCAATTCTTCCCGTTTTGTCAGGCTCGGCCTGGACTATGAAATCAAGCGGCAGGGGGAAATCCTCGACCAGGGCGGGACCGTGGTCCAGGAAACCCGGCTCTGGAATGAAAACCGCGATGAAACCACGGCCATGCGTCAAAAGGAAAACGCCCAGGATTACCGCTATTTTCCCGAGCCGGATCTTCCCGTGTTCTGCCCCGATGAGGCCTTTCTTAAATCGGTGGAAGACGCCCTGACGGAACTGCCCCAGACGAGGATGGGCCGCTTTATGGACGAATACGCCCTGGGGGAAGATCCGGCGGAGCTTATCTGCGATGAAAAACAGGGGGCCGATTATTTTGAGGCCGCCGTCAGGGAGGCGGAAAAGCTGGGGCTTGAAAAAAAGGACGCCGCCCTCAGCATCGCCAAGTGGTTCCTTTCGGATATTAAGCACATCCTTAACCGGGAGGGCATTGCCCTTCAGGATATCGCCCGCTTCAAAGCCGGCCCCGGCCGCCTTGCCTCCCTGGCGGCCATGCTCGCCCAGGGTCGGCTTAGCGGAAAGCTCGCCAAGCAAACCCTGGAACTGGTTATCTCCGAAGACAGGGATCCCGAAGCAATCGTCAGGGCGAATAACTGGGAACAGCTTACCGATCCGGAACAAATCGCCCGGGCGGCCCGGGGGGTTTTTGCCGCCGAGGAAAAAACCGCGGACGAACTCCGTTTGATAGCCGGGGACAGCGCAAAGGAAAAGCGCCGCCGTACCCTGACGGCCTACCTTGTCGGCAAGGTCCTCGCCGCCACCGGCGGCCGGGCCGACCCGAAGATCGCCGGGGAACAGGTGGAGGCGCTGCTAAAAGCCTCCCTTGTTTAGACAAAAAACAAAGATACATAAAAACCGCGGCGGAAAAAGAAGTCTTAATAAAGAAGCGGAAGACGCTATCTTCTTTCAGGTAAAACAATAAATAACCATAAGCGGAACGCGGGTCGTATAATACTCCGTCCGGTTAAAAATACTCGCATGGCAAAATTATTCCCGAATACAAAAAAACATAATGTTAAATTTGAATTGCAAAAATCTATCCACTATACTAAAAGAAATGTTTCCGCGGCGTATCCGCGGAAACCGGTATGGAGGAAGATTATGAAAATAAAATACCGGCTCAGCATTATCGTTATCGTGGTTCTGGTAACGGTGGTGGCGGCCATATCTTTTATCCTGCTTAACCGTTCCTCCGCCATGCAGATGGCTATGGCGAAGGAAAGCCAGGAACGGCTTGCGGCGGAACAGGCCCGGATCATTCAGATACGCTACGAGGGTTATTTGCGGGTTGCCAAAACCCTTGCGAACATGATGGCCGATTTTGACGCCGCCGAAGTGGGCAGGCAGCGCAACCGCTTCGACCGTCTCATGGAATCGGTGTTGGTATCGGAAGAGCGGCTTATCGGCCTATTCGCGGTCTTTAAACCAAATACCATAGATCCGGGTATGGACGCCGTTTTTGCCGGAACCCCCTGCAGCACCGAAACCGGCCAGTGGGCCAACTGGTATACTAAACGGAGCGGAGGAATGGAACACCTGGTCTATAATGACATAGCGAGAGTAATGTCTATCATAGAGGGGCCTGACGCCCGGAAGGATATAATAAGCGATCCGATGGCCCAGATGGTGGGGGGGAAGAATATTTAGGTGATCAGGATGTCCGTACCGGTAATTCAGCGCCGGACAAACGAGGTGGTAGGCCGGGTGGGAGTTAATGTGAATACCAGCTACTTGCAGCCGGTGGTTGACAATATTTTAAATGACCCGGATCTGGCCGACATAAGCGCCATGACCATATATACCGATAACGGCACCATAATCGCCAGTTATGACGCCAGCCATGTCGGCAAGCTCCTAAAAGACGCCCAAACCGGACTGTTCAACGCGGATATTAATATTGCCCAGGATGCGGTAGTCTATGGAAAAAAGGTACGGTTTTCTGAATATGCCGAAGCCCTCAAAGAAAACCTGGAAGTGATCCTCTTCCCCTTTACCATCGGTGAAACAGGGGCGTCATGGGCCATGATGATGGCTACCGAAAGGGGAGTGATCCTCGCGGACGTTAACGCGATGACCGTCTTTACCACCATCCTCGCGGCAATAGCCGCCGCCATCACAGCGCTGATCATTTTCTTTGTCGCCGCAAGCATTACCAAACCCATAGTCAACGTGGCCCATACCCTCAAGGACATATCCGAAGGAGAGGGAGATCTTACAAAAACAGTCAACATCAATTCTCAGGACGAGATCGGCGACATGGCCCGGTACTTTAACGCGACTTTGGAAAAAATCAGAAATCTCGTGATTATCATCAAGAACCAGTCCGCCGCTCTCTTTGACATCGGAAACGAGCTTGCCAGCAACATGACACAGACGGCCACAGCGGTCAACGAAATTACCGCCAACATACAGAACATCAAGAGCCGGGTCATAAACCAGTCGGCGTCGGTAACCGAAACCAACGCAACCATGGAACAGATAACCGTCAACATCGACAAACTCAACGGCCAGGTAGACCGCCAGAGCGGCAGCGTCGCCCAGTCCTCATCGGCCATCGAGGAAATGCTCGCCAATATCCAGTCGGTTACCCAAACCCTGGTCAAGAACGCCGGTAACGTCAAGGAACTGATAGAGGCTTCCGAGGTGGGGCGCACGGGCCTCCAGGAGGTGGCTGCGGACATTCAGACGATTGCCCACGAGTCCGAGGGCCTGTTGGAGATCAACGCGGTTATGGAAAACATCGCAAGCCAGACAAATCTTCTGTCTATGAATGCCGCCATTGAGGCCGCCCACGCCGGGGAGGCGGGTAAGGGTTTTGCGGTGGTGGCAGACGAGATCCGTAAACTGGCGGAGAATTCCGGGGAACAGTCCAAGACCATTTCCGCGGTACTCAAGAAGATCAAAGACTCCATCGACAAAATAACCTTGTCCACCGACAGCGTGCTCAACAAGTTTGAGGCCATAGACGGCGGGGTCAGGACCGTCTCGGACCAGGAGGAGAATATCCGCAACGCCATGGAGGAACAGGGCGCCGGGAGCAAGCAGATTCTTGAAGCCGTCGGCCAGTTGAGCGAGATAACCCGGATGGTCAAGGGAGGTTCCGAGGAGATGCTTGAGGGGAGTAAGCAGGTCATCCAGGAGAGCAAGAACCTGGAGCTGGTAACCCAGGAGATAACCAACGGGATGAACGAGATGTCCGTCGGGGCCGATGAGATAAACGTGGCGGTAAACCGGGTCAACACCATCAGCGGGGAGAACAAGGAAAACATAAACGTGCTGGTTAGAGAAGTATCAAAATTCAAAGTAGAATAACGGTAACCCATTTTCCGCCCCTTCAATAAATATCAATGATGTGATATAATTTGATATAATACGTCATGTCATGCGGAGGTACGCTATGCGCGCGCTGGTTACGATTCAAAGAGTCAAGGCCATAAGGGCCATTCCCGATTCTGATTTTCTTGAGGCCGCCGGAATCATGGGCTGGCAGTGCGTGGTCAA
>JAISRD010000213.1 GCA_031273835.1 Treponema sp.
CGCATTGTTTCGCAGTACCCAGCGCAGCATCTGCTTGCCTATGACGACGAGGGGAACTATCTTTCCACGATAAGCCCCCCGGCCCCGGAGGGGAGCCTTGCGGACCTTGATATTCCGCCCCAGGCAAGATCCCTTGCCCTGTGGTCAATCGATACGGAGCAATCGGTTTCCGCCCTCACCGATGTGGTCCCCTTAAATGATTAGGGCGAAAACATGGACAACATAAAAAGCTTTGTACTCCGTTCCGGAAGAATGAGCCGGGCCCAGGCCCGCTCTTACCGGGAACTTTCCGCTCCCTTCCTCATTCCCCCGCGTCCCTCGCCCGCCGATTTTGTTTCCCTCTTCGGAAACTTAAATCCCCTTACCGTTGAGATAGGATTCGGCATGGGGACGGCCACCGCGGAAATAGCCGCCGCCAATCCGGGAAATAACTATCTGGGGATAGAGGTCTTTAAGGGCGGCATAGGCAGGCTGCTTTGGGAGATAAAGGAACGGTCCCTTTCCAATGTACGGATAATTGAGGGGGACGCCGCGGAGGTCCTGGAGACCATGCTGCCGGAGGAAAGCGCAGCGGCCTTTCATATCTTTTTTCCCGATCCCTGGCCGAAAAAAAGGCACCATAAACGAAGGCTCATACAAAGACCCTTTACCGATCTGCTCGCTTCCCGGCTGCAAAGAAAAGGCTATATATACATGGTTACCGATTGGGAGGATTACGGCCAATGGGCGCTGCGGGAATTTTCGGCGGCAGGATTAAAAAATCCCTACGGGGGCTTTGCCCCCCGGCAGGAATGGCGGCCCCTTACCAAATTTGAACGGAAGGGGCTTGATAAAAACCACCGGGTAAGGGAAATTTACTATCTTAAGGACGGTTGATGTGGACGGCGTCAAGGAAGAACGGGTTAAAGCCCTGGAAAGACTTATTGTTTCTTACCAGGCTTCTTATTATAACGGCGAAGCGGAAATTTCCGACGCCGAATTCGATCTGCTTTGGGATGAATTAAGATCCCTTAATCCGAAAAGTCCCGTGCTTGCCGGAGTCGGCGCCGACAGCGGCGACGGCTTCCCCAAGGCCAGGCATTTAATCCCCATGGGAAGCCAGGACAAGGCCGCCAACCCCGATGAATTCCGCCGCTGGGCGCTGAAGGCAGCGCAGCGGCCGGACTTCGGCGGCTTTGTCGTTCAGTACAAACTCGACGGGGCGAGCCTGGAATTCCAGTATGAGGGGGGAAAACTCCGCAGGGCCGTTACCAGGGGGAACGGAAATGAGGGGGACGACATAACAGCCAACGCCCTGCGCATGAAGGGGGCGGCGGCGGATCTAAAGCTTCCCTTTTCCGGCGGGGTCCGCGGCGAAGTAGTCATGACCCGCGATGTGTGGAAGGACAAGTACCGGGACAAGGCAAACTGCCGGAACGCCGCCAACGGCATCATGCGCCGCAAGGACGGCGCGGGCTGTGAGGATCTTACCCTGATATGCTATGACGTGTCGGCCCCGGAGGATGACGGCTATTTCAACAATGAAATGGATAAAATAGCCTGGCTTAAGGATCGGGGTTTTTTGGTAACCGAAACAAGGGAATTTTCCGATCCCGAAGAGATAATAGGTTACCGTGAAGATGTCGCGAAGAAAAGGGAAAATTTGCCCGTCGATATTGACGGCCTGGTGGTTAAGGACCGAACCACCGATATGGCGGATCTCCGCAGGGCCCGTCCTGAACGGCAGATTGCCTTTAAGTTTGAACCCGAGATCGCGTTCAGCATACTAAGGGCGGTGGAGTGGAGCGAGTCCGGCGCCACCTATACCCCCATAGGGGTGATCGATCCGGTACGCCTTGCGGGAACAACCGTACAGCGGGCGAATCTTAATAACCCCGACATGATCCGGGCCATGGGCTTAAAAATCGGCTCCGCCGTTTCGGTGGTTAAGCGGGGGGAGATTATCCCGAAAATCGAGGGGCTTGCCCCGGAGGGCGCCTTTCCCGCCGGAGAAACGGAGGAGATAAACTTTCCTGAAATATGCGGGACCTGCGGAACCCCCCTCAAAGACGAGGGTACGCGGCTCCTCTGTCCCAACGGGGCCTGTTCCAAACGGCTCCATCACCGGCTTGAAAAATGGATAGGCATACTTGACATACAGGAGTTGGGGGATAAACTGCTCCGCCAGCTTTTCGACAAGGGAAGGGTTACTCAGATTTCCGATCTTTATACCCTGACGGCAGAGGAGCTTTCAGGCTATGAACGCATGGGCGAAGCTTCGGCGGCCAAGGTGATACGGCATATTATGACCCCCCGTGAATTGTCCCTCCAGGCTTTTATAGCGGGCTTTGATTTTGAGGGGGTGGGGGAGCTGATCATGGAACGGGCCGTTTCCGCTTCTTACAATACCCTGGAAAAACTAAGGGAAGCGGGGCCTGAGGATCTTGCTTCCGTTTGGGGCATAGGGGAGATCACCGCGAAGACCATCGTTCAGGGCTTGAAGGATGCCGCCGGAGAAATTGATAAGGTGCTCGCCGCCGGAATTATCAGCATAGCCCCGCCGCCCGGTGAGGAGGAACAGCCCCTTAAAGGGCTTTCCTTCTGCTTTACCGGGGAACTGCTTACGATGAAACGGAGCGCCGCGGAGGAAAAGGTCAAGGCCCTGGGGGGTTCTTCCAAATCCTCGGTGGTAAAGGATCTGTCATACCTTGTTACCAACGATACCCAATCGGGTTCGGCAAAAAATAAAAAGGCCGCGGATCTGGGGGTGCCCATTATTAACGAAGAAGCATTTCTCGATCTGATAAAAAAAACGGCCCCTCCTGATAAATGATAAACCTTGAAACCCTTACCGAGCTGATACGGCAAAGAACGGAGGAGGAAGAGAAAGCCCTGAACCCCGCCGACGTTGCGCGGCTGTGGAAGCAGGCCCTGGTTTCCTGCCTTCCCCTGAACGGGGGCGTGGATACCGGCTGGCTTAAAGATGCGGTTTCCCCGTCCCACCTGCTGCCCGCCGACATAGTCCCCGGCGCAAAAAGCGTGGTCTGCTATTTTATTCCTTTTCGGGAACAGGTGGCGCAGAGTAATACGGAGGGTCAAGAGGCTTCGGAACTTTGGGCTTTGGCGTACGTTAAAACAAATGAACTTATCGCCCTGATCAATGAGGCCCTGGAAAGCCGCTTCCTGGAAGAAGGTTTTCGATCTGGAAAGATCCCGGCCACCCATAATTTTGATGAGGAGAAGCTTATCAGCGCCTGGTCCCACCGGCACCTGGCTTTTCTTGCGGGGCTGGGCAGCTTTGGGATGAACAATATGCTCATCACCAAACGGGGCTGCTGTGGACGCTTCGGAAGCCTTGTGACGGACTGGGAATATCCGCTTCCCGTTCCGGCGGCCGCCGGGGAATACTGTCTTGCCAAACGGAAACCGGGGAGCTGCGGGCTCTGTCTGAAACGCTGTCCCGCAGGGGCCTATGACGGGGGCCGCTTCGACAGAAGAGCCTGTTACGGCCTTTGTTTAAAAAACGCGGAAAAACACAAGGCCCTGGGATACGCCGACGTATGCGGGAAATGCCTTACGGGGCTCCCCTGTTCTTTTTCCGCGCCGGCTTTAAGAAGGTGAACCTTACCCGCCCTGAAGGCGGCGGCCCCGCCGCGAAAACTTAAACGGAAATTATTCCATGGCTTGAAAGGCTTCGCGCACCTTTTGAAGCAGTTCCAGTTCCCGGGCAATGGTCTTTCCATAATCGAGGGTTTTTTCTTCCACAATGCGGTAGGCTTCATCTTCCCAAAATTCGGCCCGCTGGATCTTCATGAAACGGAAACGCCTTTCCCTGGATCTTTCGGCAAATTCAACGGCATCCTTCCAATAGTAAAGGCCCGTGCGGAAGCACTGTTCGGCAATATCAAGGCTTTTTAAGTTTTCTTCTTTCCAGGGGGCGTTGTAAAAATAGGCCCGCCGTTTATTCCACTTATTTGCCAGAAAGAGGTACTGCTCGATCATTTTTAGGTTAAGGTGCATGGTAAAGAGGTACTGGTATTTTTCGTATTGTTCCCCGGTTTCCACCAGGGCAAGGGCGTAGAGGGGATTCGCAAAAGACGCGTTCAAGGCCTGTTCAAGCCAGTAAATATTTTCGATTGTGTCATCGGGGTATTGGTTATAGTGAACGTGGAAAAGTTTATAGAACTGTTCCTTGTACATCACCAGGTACGCGTCAAGGCTCTGCGGGGGGAGCAGTATCCCTATGAATAAAAAGAGGATGAGGGCTATGCCGAACCGGGAAAATTTTCCTTCCGGTCCCGTACCGGGCGCATATTTCACCCCTTCATTATCGGCATTTCCCGCAGCGCCGTCCACAGCTTTGCCGCTACTTCACCGGTTTTAAGGGTTCCGTCAAGGGAGACCACCCGTACCCCCGCCTCTTCATAACGGGGAAGCAGTTCCCGGTAGGCCCGGGCCGCCCGGATCTGAAAATCCAGGCGTTCATAAATTTCCCGCTCATCCCGGGTTTTAAGCCTTTCCATGGCGACTTCTCCCGGCACGTCAAGATAAATGAGCAGTTCAGGATGGGGGAAATCTTCGTTGAGTTTCCGGGGCAGCTCTTCGCCGCATTCAAGACCCTGGTACACAAGGGAGGAGGGTGTGTAGCGGTCTGAGACAACGAGTTCCCCCCTTTCGCAGCGTTCAACCACGCCGTCCCTTGCGTAAAGATGTTCACCCCGGTCGGCGGCAAAGAGCCGTGCGATGGTTTCCCTGCCGAGAAGTATCTCCCCCTTCAAGGCCCGGCGTATCAGGACGCCGATGGGGCCGGAACCGGGCTCTCCGGTGGCAAAAAAAGGGACTGCGGCCCCCTGGAAACGCCGTTTCAGCAGGGCCAGCTGGGTGGTGGTACCGCTTCCGTCGCCGCCTTCAATGACGGCAAAATTCCGTAAAATCATAGCTTATTATACCCTGAATCCGTACAAAATGGATTGATATTTAAAAGATTTGCCGCTTACTTGCAATTTGCCGTCGTATATTTTGAATACCAGCCTTCCCGAATGACGGACCAGCTTTCCTGCCATCCGTATGATATAGCGGATCACATGAATGAGCCGTTTCCGTATCGTCCCCGCCTTTACCTTTAACTGTATATGCTTCGGACGGGGAAACGCCTACTCCAGCGGGGCAAAATAACCGATACGGTCCCGGCCGGAACGTTCCATAAGGTAGACCTCCGCCTCCACGGGCAGATAGTCCCTGCCGAAATTGGTCTGCAATGAAGAACGGTAACTTAAAGCGTAGGAACCGGAACCCCTGGCGCTTATGCCCCGTATAAGCGGGCCGACCCCGGCGGGGCTGTAAAGGTCCGTAACCCGGCCCCCGGTTTCCTCGCAGAGGTAGCGCAGGTCCTCCCCCACGGGGCCGCCCCCCGCCGTTACCGCATAGAAGGAGATACCGTTGTTTGTAAGGAAGGCGGCGAGTTCCGAGAGGCTGTACTGCTCAAAGGCCAGTTCCCCCAGGGCGCCGGAGCCGACAAAAACCACGGCCCGCTTCTTTTCGCCGGGAAGCAGATCCGAGGCGGCCAGCCGCAGGGCCGAATCAAAACGCCACCGGGGGCTGTAGTTCCCCCCCCGGGCCGCGGCGGCCAGGGCGCTGTTCCCCGCTCCGAGTCTTTCCCTGACGGGGGTCTCCCCGGCGGAAATAAGGGAAACAAGCCGGGAACCGGCGGCGTTGATGTCCCGCAGGGCCGCGGCGAGATCATCCCTCATCATGAGGGTTTCGCCGGAACGTTCCATGACGACGGAAATATCACTGCGGGAAGAAAGATAGGCCGCGCCGAGAAAAGTCTGATCCGAGGCTGTCCTGGACCGTTCGGTGAGGAGAAAATTCTTTCCGTCCAGCCCCACGATGGGACGGCGCCGCCTGTCCTGGACGCTCAATTCTACCGTTACCTGGGGGAAATGGTCGGCGATAACCCGGTCTATCTGGACAAAAAAACCGGAGGCCATATCGTCCAGGGGGGTCATAACGGCGATTTCATCGCCCTGGAAATTCGCCGCCAGTATATTGCCGTTGCTGTCGGAACCCGCCCCGGTGATACGCACCCGGCTCCCCCCTATCATTCCCAGTTCCCGCACCACCGCCGAATCGGGATCGATGAGGAGTACCCTGGTGGTATCGGCCACAAGGAGGCGGCCCCCCGATTCCGGCCTTATGCTCTCGGGGCCGTTAAGGCCCTCGGAGACCAAAACCCCGATATAGCCGCCGTTTTTGTCGAAGGTGTGGATCTGCTTGGAAACCCCGTCGGCCACAAAGACCCTTTCGTCAAGACAGGCTATACCGGAGGGGGAAAGAAAGCCGCTAAAGTCCCAGCCCCGTTTACCGAAGGAAAGGATGAAATTTCCGTCGGGGTCGAATTTTGAAACCCGCCTGTTGCCGTAATCGACCACATAGAGGTAGCCCTCGCCGTCCACCGCGAGGTTCTGGGGACCCACAAACATGCCGTCCCCCAGGCCGCGGCCTCCGATATAGGCAAGCCATCTGCCGTCGGCGGAGAGAACACTCACCCTGCTCCCCCTGAATTCGGACACGTAGAGGCGGCCGTCGGGGCCCTGCACCACGTCGTAGGGCCGGTCAAAACCGTTGACGGGCCCCCGGACCCGCTGGCGTATCAGGCCGTTAATGTCGATACGGACCAGCTCATTGCTGCTGTAGGCGGTTACCCAGGCGGTTCCGTCCTCCAGGGGCCATACCGAAACGGGCTGCCTGAAAAAAACGCCCCTGTCGCTTTTCCCCGGGAAATGTCCTGCCTCGACAAAGCGAAGGCCCTCGTCCATAAGGGTAAGGAGGCTTCTCCTGTTCCGTACCATCTCAATACGGCTGCGGAGCAGAATTTCCTCCGGCTGGGAGCGGGAATTTTCCATGGCCGACTGCCACTGCCGTACCGCGGTCATCTCAAGGCCCGAACGGTAATAGGCCCTCCCCAGCCAGTCCAGGACGAGGGGTTCCCCGGGGCGGAAGGAAAGGGCCCGTTCAAAGGCCAGTATGGCTTCGTTAAAGGCATAGCGGTTATAGACCTGGACGCCGATGCGGAATTCATTCTGGGCGTTAACCGTGTCGATCAGGGAAGCGCCGGAATTGCCCGGTTCAAGATAATTGGGCGCGGAACCTTCCCGGCCCTGGGCTCCGGTTTTTACGGGGGCCCTTAACAGGAGGAGGACCCCCAGGACGGGGAGAAAGAAAAAAATACCCCGCCTCACCTAGGAGTCCCCCACGATTATCTTCATGTGCTCCTTGATTTCCCTTTGATGGGGGGCGATTTCAAAGGCCCGCCTGAGCCATATACGGGCCTCGTTGGGGTCGCCGCCCTTAAAGTAGGCCCAGCCCAGGGAATCAAGATAAGCCCCGTTCTGGGGCCGTTTTTCCACCGCCCTGCGGCAGAGCCGCAGGCCCCGCTGTACATCAATATCCGAATCGGCAAGTATGTAACCCAGGCCGTTAAGGGCGGTGGTATTGTTTTGGTCTATTTCCAGGGCCCGCTCATAATAATCCACCGCCCGCTGGTACTGGCGCTGGGCCCAGGCGGCATAGGCCAGGGTGGTAAAAATCTGCACCGATTCAAAGCCCCCGCTTACCAGGCGGCCCAGCTCAAATTCGGCAAGTTTGAATCTTCTGGTTGTTACATAGATATACGAGAGGGTCATACGGCACTGGTAGATACGCAGGGGATCGGCGGCGGCGGTGATTACCTGTTCCAGGTACAAAAGGGCGTCGTCATAGTGCTCCAGCTTGGTATAACAAAGCCCCAGGTAATAGGCCAACTCGGTATTTTCCGCAACGCCGAAACCGCCGGTATCAACCTGGAGCAGTTTTTCCAGCGCCGCCTGCCAGCGTTTCAGCCGGAAGAGCCTAATCCCCTCCTCAAGCCCATCCATATCCTATCCTTTGGAAACCACCCGCGCGCCGGAGGCCGGACGGATTTCATAAACCAGGGGATGGAAGCCGAAGATACGCTCGTAATCTTCCAAACGCCTGCGGTACTCCTCTTCGGTATCTTCGTTAAGTATGGTATAGGTACAGCCCCCAAAACCCATGCCGGTCATGCGGGAACAAACCACGCCGTCAATTTCCTGGGCCCGTTTTACCAGCCAGTCTATTTCCGGACAGGAAACCTCATAAAGATCCCGCAGGCTTTCATGGGAATGGAAGACGATCCGTGAAATCTCCTGAAAATCTCCCTTCTTAAGGGCCTTTTCCGCCTCGGTGACCCGTCTTAACTCTTCCACTATATGCAGGGAACGGCGGCGTATCTCCTCCGGCAGGGCCCCCATGGAATCCATGAGATCGCTGGAGGCAAAGTCCCTAAAACTCCGGTTTTCCCCGTTCCCGACGAGGAGCCGACTCCCCTGTTTTTTCCGGGAGAGCAGTTCCAGCCCCTTTTGAATATCCTCCCGGCGCTGCTTGAGTTCCTCCTCGGCCCCGATGCGGGGAACCCTGGAATCCATGAGCAGTATTTTATACCGGGAAAAGGGGGATTTTACTTTTTCCACCCCCCGGGTAAGTTCGTCCACCAGGAGAAAATGGTCCTTTTTGGCGTTAAAGGCGATAAGGTAATCCACGGGACTGACGGTTCGGCCGAGAAAGTCCGCCTCCCCCCTGACAAGGGCCGCGGGCAGCTCCCGGTCCGGCAGGGAGGCCTTCAAAAGCGCCTTGAGGGCCGCCGCGGCGGCCACTTCTATGGCGGTGGAAGAAGCCAGCCCCGCCTGCTGGGGAATATTCCCCGCCACGGTAAAATTAAGCCCCTTGATGGGGTAACCAAGGCCGGCAAAGATATGAACCGCCAATTTGATAAAATTAGCCCAGCGGTCTTCCCGTTTGTACTTCAGATTTAAGAGGGTGGTGCGTTTACGCTCCCCCAGATCCGCGGCGTAAAAGCGGAGGGAACTATCCTTGCGGACGCTGACGGCCACCCGGATGGCCCTGTTAATGGCCGACGCAAGGTACAAACCAGCGTCCGGTTCACCATGCTCACCCAGATAACAGACCCTGCCGGGGGCCTCGGCGATTACCACCGGATCGGCTTTGCCGTCACCCAGCTCATATTCGGCGCGGTGGACGGAACCGATATCCTGCATTTTACTCAGAACCTCACTCATTAGTGAAACCTAACATACCTTGCATAACTTTCTCCTGATTATACCGGAAAGGAGCGGTTTATTCAATTAAAATCACCATAAAAACGCGGCTAAGTTTCCATTTTTGCGGTATGATAGGGTTCTAAACAAGCTTTCCGGCCCGGATTTCTTGTTTGAAAGTCCCTTGCGCGGCAGCCCGCGGCTTGCGGGGATTCACGCCCCGCAGCAGCGCTTGTATTTTTTGCCGCTGCCGCAGGGGCAGGGGTCGTTGCGGCCCACCTTGGGTCCCGCCCGGCGGACGGGCTCGTCCGGATCGGACCGGGGATCTTCGCCGCCGTCGAATTGACGCTTCAATTTGCTGAGCTTTTTTGAGCGCTGATACAGTATTTTTTTGGGATCCCGGACACGGAGGACTTCGTTGAAAAAAGAACCGTGCAGATCGTAGAATTCGGGAAATTCCTCTTTCAGGCGTCTCAGTTGGGGGTCGTACTCGCTTTTATGGCTGAGAATATAAAACTCCATGAGGGCAAGCTCATACTCATCTTCTTCCCCTTCCAAATCGGCGTTTATCAGCCTTAAAAGATCCTGGAGAGTTCCGGGGTAGCCCTTTTCCTCAAGCTTACTAAGCTCAAAGCTCATGCGGACATTCTCAAGATGCCAGTGGACCGGTCCCGAATCCGCCCCGGGCAGCAAATCCGCCATTTTTTTCAGCCCCGGGTAAAAATCCCCCAGGGCGTCGTTCGGAACGGCCTTCAGTATCGCTTCCAGGGATCTCCTGCCCTCCTCAAGCCTTTCCCGGCCGCCGGAGGGTATCAGGCGGAGAATCTCCTCTAAATAAGCCTCGGCGCCGCTGCCGTCCCCGTTGCCGACGGTAATAAACGCCTGGGTGTAGAGGGTGATTTTCTTCCACTCATCCTCTTTAACCGCCTTGACCGCCTCAATCGCCTCACGGACCAGGGCCTTAATTTCATCCCAGGTGATCTCCCGGGACTCCTCAAGCCTCGCGAAGCTTAAATCGATAAGCAGGAGCCAGGCGCTTATTGAAGATCGGTCCAGTGTAAGGGCCCGCCGTACTTCGGCAAGGCCCTTCTTGTGCCAGCCCCGCTCGAAATAACAATTGCCGAGTCTTCTCGCGTAGAAGGGATTATCGGGATGCCTGCGGCAGAGTTCTTTCCAGACCTCGCCGGCCTTGCCGGTTTTATCGTCCAGCGTCAGGGACTCGGCGTAGCGTTCCCTGACCTTGTCCAGTTCGGGGTGGATTTTCAGGATCTCCCGGTAAAGTTCCGCCGCCTTGTCGCAGCGGCCGAGCCTGTCGAGCCGCTGGGCCTCGTTGAAAAGCGGCGCGGCCTCACCGGGCAGTTCCCCCATGGCGTCGTACTCCGCCCGTTTCTTCCTGTCCCTGAGGGTTTCGTAGGCCCCGCGGATCTCCCTGAATTTATCGGGGAAACGGTCGGGCTGAAATTTACGGACCAGGCTGAAATACGCCCGTTTTATTTCCCCATCTTCCGCAGTCTTTGCCACCCCCAGGGTTTCGTAATGGCTTTTCCTTGCTTCGTCAAAAAGAGTCAAAGTATCCTCCCCGAAGACGGAGCCCCTCAAGGGCCTTTAAGGCAAGCCTGTTCCCCCGGTCTTTTTCCAGGGCCCTTGAAAAGCAGGAAACCGCCCGGCGGCGGCGTTTTGCCAGCGCCCAGAGACAGCCCTGCATGTTAAGGACCCGCACGCTTTTACGGGGAAGCTTCCCCAGCGCCCGGGCTGCGGCGGCCCACTTCTTCCGCCGGACAAGAGCACGGGCTTCCTCAAGCTCCTGAGCCCCCTCAACTCCCATCTCATACCGGCAGAGATCCACAAGCCTCGCCGCGCCGCTGTGTTCCCCATCCAGCAGGGAAGCAAAATATCCGTAACGGAAGGCGGCGCTCAGGTCCCGCCGTTTCGCCGCCCCCAGGGCCAGCCGGTAACAGGAGAGCGCCAGGATCGTTTTCATGGCCGATCTATGCCCAGGGTCCTGTCATCCTGAAGCTGCAACAGCTGTTCCAGCGCTTCAAGCATACCCAGCAGCTGGTCCCGCAGATCCCCCGCTTCTTTGGTGTTTTTAAGAAGCAGCGCCTCCTTCACCCTCCTTACCAGCAGCTCAACATCCCCCCCGGGATCCCCCCCGGCGGCCATGAGCTTTTCGGCCTTTCGTATCAGGGGACGGAATTTCCGGGCCCCCTCGGCCTCCTCCCAGCGGGACAAATCCAGAGGGGCTTTGGCCTTTATCCCGGTGGTGCTGATCTCCGCGGAAACCTGCCTCCCCGTGGAAAGCACGGAGGCCTTTACCTGGAGTATGCCGTTCATATCGTAGGAGAAGCTTACCTCCACCGATTCCTTGCCCACCTTGGCCGGGGGTATCCCCGAGAGGTTCAGCTCCCCGAGGCGCTCGTTGTTCGCCGGGTCGGAGGATTCTCCCTGGTATACGTCTATGGTTACCTCGGTCTGATAATCCACCGCGGGATGGTAGATCTTTGACTTTTCCGCGGGAATGGTGGTGTTCCGGGGGATAATCGGATCGAAAAAGACCCGCCTGCCGAAGATCCCGTGCTGCAGGGGCGCCGTTCCCAGCGTATAGGGACAGACGTCGGTGAGCACCAGGTCCTCGTTGTTGATGCTCCCCTCGATGAGCCCCGCCTGAATCGCCGCCCCCCGGGCCACCGTCAAATCGGGATCCACCAGGGAGCGGGGAACCGTGCCGAGGGTCTCCTCGACGAGTTTTTTTACGCAGGGAATACGGGTGGAGCCCCCCACGAGGAGGACAACCTGGAGGTCCCCAGGGGTCAGGGCGGCGTCGGCCAGGGCGCTCATCATCGGTTCCCTGGTGGAGTTTACCTTCTCCGCCACCCAGTCCTCAAAGTCCTCACGGCGGACGGTCTTCTCCACCGAAAGGGGTTTCCCCTCGGCGCCGGTGAGGAGGAAGGGAAGGGAAACCTGGTACTCCTCCCTGGTACTTAAGGCGATCTTACAGTCCTCCGCGGCCTTTTTAAGGCGCATCAGGGCCCGCTCGTCGGCGGAGGGGTCAGCGGAATCCGAAGGTTCCGCGAGGCGGCCCATGATGATCTCGTCGAAATCCTTACCCCCCAGATGATTGTTGCCGCAGCTTGCCTTGACGTCGATGACCCCCTCAAAAAGCTCAAGCACCGTAACGTCCAGGGTGCCCCCCCCCAGGTCGTAGACCAGCACGTTCTTACATTCCTTGAGGTTCGCAAGGCCGTAATCCAACGCCGCCGCGGTGGGCTCGTTGAGGATACGCTCCACGGCGAGCCCGGCAAGCTCCCCGGCCTTCGCCGTGGCCCGCCGCTGCAGGTCGGTAAAGTAGGCCGGCACGGTGATCACCGCCCGCTCGATTTTCTCCTTCAGGGACTCCTCCGCGCAGCGGACCAGGTAGCCCAGGAGCAGGGCCTGGATCTCCTCGGGCCGGTATTCCTTCCCGTGGGCCTTGAGGACCTCCCCCCCGCCGGTAAGGCGCTTTACCTCCATGAAGGTACAGTCCGGCCGGGTAAACAGATACTCCGCCGCCGCCTCCCCCACGAGGACCCCGCCGTCCTCCCCGATATGCACCACCGAGGGGGTAACGAGCTTCCCCTGGGAATTGGGGAGCAGCTTAGGGGTTCCGTCAACGATGCAGGCGATTTCCGACGTGGAGGTTCCCAGGTCTATGCCGACTATTCTACCCATACTCAAAGTCCTCCTTTATTCCGTGCCGTTCACGTCCGGATCACCGGGGAACGCCGCGGCCTCCGCCGTCTCCGGCCCGGCCGTACCGGCGGGAGCCTCCGGGTCTTCCGACGTTCCCCCCCCTTCGGGCCCCCGGCTGACCACCACCGCGGCCTTACGGACCAGGACGTTCCGGTACACGTAACCGCTCTGCAGCACCCGGACCACCTGTTCACGGGGAAGCTCCGACGGGACCCCGGCCTTGACGTTGTGAATCCCCGGATTCAGGGCTTCCCCCTCCGCCCCGAAACGGATCAGGTTACACCCCGAGAGGAGGCCCCCTGAGGCGTTCCACAGGAGCTCCGCCTGGTGCAGCAGCTCCCCGCTCCCCGACTGCCGGGCATAGGCGCAGAAATCCTCAAGCAGGTCGCAGAGGCCCATGGCGGCCAGGGCCAGCCGGTTCGAGCGGCCCCTTTCGGCGCTCAGGGTTTCCTGCAAAAGCTTCGTATCCTGCTCCTTGAGCAAATCGTAGATCTCCTCAATTTGCAGGGAAACATCGGTTTGTTTCCTGTTGAGGGCCGACAGAAACTCCTGCCCCAGGGCGGCGAACTCCATCAGCTCGTATTCGGGCAGCTCCCCTCCCTCACGGGAAAGCAGTTTATCAAGCTCCTCCTCAAAGTTCACCACAGCCGGCCCTCCGGCCCGGGTACGCCCTCAAAGGCCCCCGGACACTTATGGGGCCATTATAAAAAGACCGTCCCCTTTGCACAAGACGGAAGGCCCCCCGGCCCGGCAGGGCAGCCGCGATGAGCTTATGGCTCAGGGCGGCATCTGCCGGGATTTTGTTACGGACCGGGAATCAAGCCGGGGCCGGAGCGGAAGAAAGGCGGCGGGTTAAGGGAAATAACTAGCATTTTGACAGAGTATTTTATAACTTATAAGGGTATCATTATGAGAAACAAGAGCCATAAAAAAACTTTAACTTAAAAAAAGGCGGATAAAAATGTCCATCGTTGTTGAACATGAAATACGGCGGCGGAAGATCCTCGAAAGGGCCGTGGATGTGTTTGTTGACGAAGGTTTTGAAAATACCACGTTTCAGAAAATAGCGGACCGGTGTAAAATCACCAGAACCACCCTATACCTCTACTTTCACAATAAAAGGGAGATCTTTAACTACAGCATCAAGCAGCTCTTAAACAAAGTGGAGGGGGATCTATCGGGGGTCCTTAAAAATTCAAGGCTTTCCCACGCCGAGAAATTAAAGAGGACCCTTTCGATGATACTGGACAGGCTGGAGGAAAACCGAAGGCTCCTTTCGGTGATTCTGGATTATCTGCTCTGCCTTTCAAAATCATCGGATACCGCGGAAAGCCGGGTAAGAAGAAGAACCATCAGGCTCAGGCATATCCTGGCGGGGGTGCTGATAGAGGGCATCAAAGCGGGGGAAATTAAAAAGATCGACGTGCATGCCGCGGACGATCTTTTCTACGGCATCATAGAAACGGCGATCTTCCGGCTCACGGTATTTAAGCGCCAATCCGTGGAGGAGTTAAAGGGAACGGTGGAATTTGCGGTCCGTAAATTGTGCGGCCCATAACAGTCCCGGCGGTATAGCCCCGGGCCGCCCTTTCGGTATATACTTTTACCATGACCCGGGGCATTTTAATCGCGGGAAATGAATCGTCCCTGTTTTCCGCCCTGGGGCGGGAAGCCGCCCGGCGGGTAAAAAGCTATGCGGCGGCCCCCGTTCCCCCGTGGAAGGAGGGAGAGGGGCGGCGCGGAAAGATCACCCCCCCCGTGCTGGAGTGGAACCCCCCGAGCCCCATATCGGCAAGGACCCTGGTCCTGGCGGCGGTGAACAAACTGGAACATATTGACGACGCGATCCTCGTCTGCGCCCCACCCGCTTACCGCCGTTCCGCCGGGGATCTTTCCCCCGCCGAGGTGGACCGCCTGGTAGATTTTAACATCAAGGGCTGGTTCTTTTTGGTAAAAGAAATTATTTCGCTCTTTAAGGCCCGTGAAAGGGGAAGCCTGGCGCTGGTGCTCTCCGAAACCGGCGCGGGTTCAGCCGAAGAGGTCCCCGATCTGATAGGCCCCGCCGCCTCGGCGGCCTTTAAGGCCCTTGCCCGGGGTATATTGCTTTCATCCCTCAACGTCCCCTATACGGTAACGGGTTTTTCCTCCTCCGAGCCCGGCGGGGAGGAGGCCTTTGCGGCCTTTATCTTTAAGACCCTTGAGGGTGAAAAGAAAATTTCGGGGAAGTGGCATAAATTCGGAAAACTCGGCCTCTTCGGGCGCTGACGGGAAGATAAAGATATTTAACCACGGACCACGCGGTATTCCAAATGGCTTAAAACGAATTCTTTTTGGTCCCTGTGGGCGTAAAAACGCCGTAAAAAGGGGTAAATTCACCCAAAATACCCATTAAGTTTGTGGATTTTACCGCCGCGGAATTTCAGGCAATAATTGACAGGTTCCCGGTGTTTATCGACCAGGTGTATATGTAAACACCTGCGGATATAAAACGAAAACAGAGGCCGGGGGGAGGGAAGCTAATACTCAACTCCCCACAAAAAAAGCCCCTCGGGAGGCAGGGTCGGCCCGGCAAGTTCCCGCTTTCCCGAACTGATGATCCGGTAAAAATCCTCAGGCGC
>JAISRD010000235.1 GCA_031273835.1 Treponema sp.
TACGAATATGTGCCCAATATAAATCAGGTAATAGGCTCGGTAAGGGATGTACTGACATGGAACGTTTGAAAGAAGAAATCACCCATGCGTTAGCGCCTGTCCCTCCCGGCCGCTCAAACCAGCGGCCCGATAACCCGCGAAAATCCAAATTCCACCACAATCAACCAACCCAAGAACCTGCTTGCGCAGGGGAGGCAGAGCGGACGGGGTATGGTTGTTCTCATAAGGTATTGGACTCAGGGTACATACCCTTAATTCCGCCGCAAGGCGGGCTCTTGGGGTATGTACCCTTCGCCACGAATCAAAAACTTAACGGATGAGGCTTAAGTTATTGCCATTGGTTTTCCAGGTACTAGCCGCTGAGCCAGTTTTCCAGGAGCTTAAGCCCCGCCTCCCCGGATTTTTCCGGGTGAAACTGAACCGCGGCGAGGGCTCCCCGTTCCACAGCGGAACAGTACCGCACGTAGTATTCCGCCTCGGCGGCGCTTAGGTCCCCGTCGTCCGGCAGGGCATAGTAGGAGTGGATGTAATAAAAAAAGGGAGAGCCCTCAAGGCCCTTAAAGAGCCGGGAGCCGCTCCTGGCGGAAGTTTGGTTCCAGCCGATCTGGGGTATCTTTCGTCCCGGAAAACGCCGTACCGTCCCCCGTATCACCCCCAGGCCCTTAACGGCCCGGTCCTCAAGGCCGGGGGCATAGCCCGCCTCCTCCGAATAGTCAAACAAAAGCTGGAGGCCTATGCAGATCCCCAAAAAGGGCCTGTCCGCCCCTATCCAGCCCCGGAGGGCCCGGGCGTAACCTGAGGTCTCCAGGGCTTCCATGGCGGTGGCGAAATGCCCGTCGCCGGGAAAGATGATGCGGTCAAAGGGGGAGGCGCCGGCGGTCCCGTGGGGGGACAGGGCCAGTTCTTCCGGTCCGGCGGTAAAACGGGCCTTGGCGCCCAGGCGCTTAAGGGCGTTCATTACCGAGCCGAGGTTGCCCGCCCCGTAATCGATCACCCCGGTTAAGCCGGTCAAGGCCGCAGGTCCGTTAAGAGGGGGCCGTTCACGCAAGCACGCCCTTGGTCGAGGGGATGGCCTCCGCGGCGCGGGGGTCGATTTCGCAGGCCCCCCGCAGGGCCCGGGCGGCGGCCTTAAAGAGGGCCTCGATCTTGTGGTGATCGCTGCGCCCCCGTATCACGTCAAGGTGGAGGGTAAGCCCCGCGGAAGAGGCAAAACCCTGCCAGAAATCCTCCACCGTATCGATCTGGAAGGACGAGCTCGCGCCGCCGGAGGCGGATACCAGGGGTATGCCCGAAAGCGGGGCGTTAAAGACCAGGAAGGCCCGGCCCGAAATGTCCGCCGCGGCCTGAACCAGGGTTTCGTCCATGGGATAGAGACAGGAAGCGGTCCTTACGATGCCCCGCTTATCCCCCAGGGCCTTGGCAAAGCACTGGCCCAGGACTATCCCCGTATCTTCCACCAGGTGATGCTGATCCGTTTCAAGATCCCCGGATGCCTTAATCTCAATATCAAAGAGGCCGTGTTTGGCAAAGGTATTGAGCATGTGAACCATAAAACCTATGGGGTAGTCGATTTTCGCGGTCCCCGTACCGTCGATGTCGAGCTTTACGCTTATATCGGTTTCCCTGGTGGACCGGCTGATCCCGGCGCTTCGTGCCATGCTTCCCCCCTATTCCGAACGGACCGTGTCGCCCTTTTTACGGAGCAGCGCGTTCAGCGCCAGGTACAGGACGCAGGCCGAACCAAGGCTTACGGCCATGGCGATCACCATACCCAGGGGATTGTTTGAGAGTCCCGGCGCCACAAAGGAGGCCACATAGGCGGTGGATTTTACATTAAAGATACCCACGGTAAGGCCGCCGAGTCCCGCCGCCGCCAGGGCCGCGGCGAAGAGTATTTTGGAGGAAAGCATAAAGGGATAGGCCGCCTCCACATAGGTGCCGAAGACCATATTGATGAAAAAACCCATGGACGCGGCGGGCCGTTCGCCGGGCTGCCGGGGCCTTAGAATATTCGCCAGGGTTATCCCCGCGGAAACCATGACCAGGGAGCACATGTCCACGGCGCCGAGGAAACTAAAGCCGTACTCTTCCATTTCGAGGAGGGCGATGGGGAGTATGGCCGCGTGGTAAACCCCGGCCATGATCGCGGGCCAGATTAAGAGGCCGGCGATGAGGCCGCAGAGGGGGGCGTTGACGGCCAGGGCCCAGTCAATCACCGCCCTTACGCCGTTGCCCAGAGCTAGGGCCGCCGGGGCGATAAAGAAAAACACCAGGAGCCCCGCGGCGAGGCCCGAAAGTCCGCCTCCCACAATGTTTGCCGTGGTTCCCGGCCAGCCCTTCCCCAGAGTAAAAAGAATCAGGTAATAGACAAAGATCCCCGCAAGGATGCCCCCCACCAGGCCGCCCAGTATTCCGCCGCCGGTGGAGAGGACCCCGGCAATAGCCCCGGAAACAATGCCCGCCTCGTTAAGGCCCGAAATCTGCCGGGCCGCCACGACGGCGACGATGATGGGAAGGGCGTCCAGCAGTTTCTGCTGTATGGTTTCAAAGAGGCCCGTCAGCGCCGCATCGGGGGCGGCCTTGGAAAGTATCTGCCACAGCGCCAGGGAAAGGGCGGCGGCGATAAAACCCGGCAGGGACGAGAACAATATGCCCCGTATGTTGATGCGCTTAAGGGGGTTTTCCGAAGCGTCCGCCGCCTCGGCGCTGCCCAGGGCGGGGCGGTACTTATGCCCGAAGTGTTTTGCCAGGGAGAGGGCGGCGGCGATTGCCCGGGTCCTGTTGGTGGTGCCCGTGGTACCCGAGGCGGAAATGATGTTGACCCCCGCGGCCTTGGCCCGGGAAACCGAAGAACCCCCCGTCCCCGCGGCGGGAATTTTTTCCCGCGCCGCCGCCGCCGCGGTGAGGCTGTTTACCCCCTCAGGATCGGCGCTTACCAGCACCAGGGCGTCCACTTCTTTTTTTTCTACGGCCCCGGCTATCGCCTTGTCGCAGATCTTCGCCCTTTCATTGATCTCCTTAAGGGTTTTCCGCTCCGACTCAAACAGCGCCCCCCCCTCAATGGTCCACAGGGAGGCGGGAACGTCTTCCTTGATTCCGTCCATGGACTGGTCCGCCGCGATAAACTGCACATGGGATATTTCAAAACCGGCGGCCTCAAGCTGTCTTTTAAGTTCCCCCAGCAGCGCCTTGGGGTTCTTTCCCCCAAGGTTAAAAAGATTGCCTCCGCTGCTTCCGATTACCGCCGCCCTTTTCATACCATTGCCTCCACTATAAAAATTACGGAACCACTTTCCGCAAATCGTATTCAACAATATCCCCAGCGCCGAGCTTCTTCAAACGGGGAATCAGACCGGGAATTTCGCCCCTCTTTACGGCAATTTTTACCGCATAACCGCTTTCCCCATACAGGGGGGACACGGTGGGGCTGCGCATGGCCGGAAGGGCCGCCGCTATTTTTTCAAAGCCCTCCCTGGGGAAGTTCATTTCCAGCATCACCCGCTCCCTTCCGTCCAGCACCGCCTTGAACAGCATGGCCAATTCCTCGATACGGCCCCGTTTTTCGGCGTTGGACAGGGCTTCCCTGGAAGCCACAAAGCGGGTTGATGATTCAAGGATCGACGCGACGATACGCAGGCCGTTATCCCTGAGGGTTTGGCCTGTGGAGGTATTGTCGATGATCATATCCGCGTCGTCCGGGGGAAATACCTCGGTGGCCCCGTAGGTACGGACTATACGGTAGTTGAAGCCCTGCCCCTTAAGCCAGTCCCCGGCGATATTTACATATTCGGTGGCGGCCACGATCTTTTTCCGTTTAAGGGCCTGGTCGTCCAGTTCGGCGGGAACGGCCGCCACAATGCGGACCCTGTCAAAGCGGAGGTCGAGAATTTCTTCCACATCGGCGCCGCTTTCCCTGATCCAGTCGACGCCGGTAAAGCCCGCGTCATGGCTGCCCAGTTCCAAAAGTTCCCCCACATTCTGGGGTTTCATGATCTTGGCGTCAAGCCAGTCCGCGCCCATGCGGGGCCTGTAGGTCCGGTCGGCCATGGCGATGGGGAAGCCCGCCTCGTCAAAGAGGCGGGAAACATTCTCGAATATACGGCCCTTGGGGATAAGGATACGGAGCTTTTCCATAACGGTTTTAGGGTATCATAAACTCCTGTCTTTGGGTAGGAGATCGTAAAAGATCTCTGCCCTAAGCCCCGTAAGGGCCTGGAATTCTTTCTGTAAAGCGGCGCTGCGCCTGCCGAAGATACCGGGGTCTTTGTCCAGATATTCCAGAACCGCGTCGGACCCGGCGGTTCCCGCTGCCTCCCTGCGGGAAGCTTCATACCAGGGCCTGATATATTCCCGGAAGTATTGGTCCGTTTCTTCGGGTCTCTGCTGGAGCAGGTAGGCCGCCGTTTCGGAGGCCAGCAGACGCCGATCATTCAGCACGTTGTATTCCCGGTAGATGAGGGCGCTTCTGATAAAGTCCTGTTCCTGGGGGCTTAAGGACGCAAAGAAATTCCCAAAAAGCCGCCCAAGTTCCGGCATGGTAAATTCAAGGCCGTGGACCGTTTCATGAACGTAGTACACAGGGAGCCTCTGCCGGGATTCAACGGAAAGGGCGATTAGGGCCCCTTCCCCTTCGGCAATACCCTCCTCCGTTTCCCGGATAATTCCCCGGGCGAGCAGTATGTCCTTAAGGAGCAGCTCACTGTCATTGAGAGGGAAGCGCTGCCTGCGGGCAAGGTCGAAAAAACGGGCCATGTCCCCGGCGCGGTAGTCGTGGGCGAACCAGTCCCGCAGATGGGCAATATCCTCGTCCGCCGCCAGGGTTCCGGTAAATCCCGGCTTTTCGGTAAAAAAAGCCAGGCGCTTCAAAAAGCGGGACTGGACGGCGAAATTTCCGCTTATCAGGTAGAGCAGGCGGGGATACAGGTTGAAGGTAAAAAGCTCGTAGTCGTCCTGCCGCCAGGCGGAACGGGGATAGTAGAGCATGGTCCCCAAATCGGCCCTTAAGGGGGTGAGGGGAGCGGGCTGAGGGGTATCGTCAGGACGGAATTCAACCTGTACCGCCAGGGGTTCAAAACTTTCGCCGGCTTCAATGGTGATTTCCTCAGGCAGGGAACCCCAGCGTTCGCCGTTAAAAACCAGGGGCCGATGTTCCAGGGCCTTGGGATAAAAGTCAAATACCGTTTCCGTAACGGCTCCGTCCACGGCGGCGGAGGGGGCCTTCCAGGTAAGCGCGCCACGGGTCCCGGTTTCCGCCGCGGGAAAGCGGTAGTACAGCAGCAATGTCCACCGTGAAACGTCCCCGGACCGCGAAGCGGTATCCGCTTCTGCGGCTATGCTCCGTATAATCCAAACGCCCCGGCTGTCTTTTTTCCAGGTATAAAGCTGCCGGGGGGGATTTACTTCGGCGGACGGAGAGGAAGAAACTGCCGGACCGGCGGAAAGCCGCGGCGTTCCGTCTTTTCCCGAAGCCCCGCAGGCGAGGACAACAAGACCGGCCAGAACAACAAGACCGGGCAGACCCGCAAAACGGGCCTGGCCGGCAAAAGAGGCCGCCGCTGGAGGTCTACGCGTGGGACGCAGCGACCGGCACACTCCGGGGCTTGTCATTTTCCCCTATTCGTCGGAATC
>JAISRD010000107.1 GCA_031273835.1 Treponema sp.
GATAAACATTTCCGCGGACCATCCAGGGAAGCTGGACCTAAACGTCCAAAAACGAATCAGGCTTGAGGAAGGACCGCCACTGTCGGCGAAAAAATAAACGGGGCAAGAAAAGAAAGGGAGCATGGCAATAATGCAAAACCGCAAGCAGGCCGATGCTTACAGGCATCTCATGGCCGCCGTGATAAACCGCGCCCTGGCCGACCTGGAAGGAAAAGGTGTGGCAGTGAAAGTAAACGCCAAGGGTAGGGATGAGGCCATGGCCTGGGTGAACGGCCCCGAGTGCGAAGCGTTCTGCCTTGCCCTGGACATGGACTATACGGCGCTCAGAGAAAAGGCGGCGGCCCTGTACCGGCGGTTTCTTGAGGATGCCGACAGGGTGGAAAGCCCCCGCCTTGGCCGGCCGTCAAAAACCCGCCAGAAAGCCCCGGAAAAGGCCGGGGCATATCCAGATACCTTTTTTGTCAGAAAACGCCGTATCGTTACCGGTAGGTAGGTTCTGGGGCGTTTTGGAAAAGGGCCGGGAGGCTTGAAAAACAGCTTCCGGCGCTTTTACAGGGGCGTTATCTGTCAATCACTGCCGGGCATTCCCCGCAGGGCCGCTTTCAGTTCCCGTCCGGGGCGGAACAGCACGCGGCGGCGGGGCGGCACGTCCACCGGCTCCCTTGTCCGGGGGTTCCGCATCCGGCGGCCGGCGCGTTCCCTCACTTCCAGGGAGCCGAAGCCCCGGAGTTCTATCGCTTCCCCCGCGGCAAGGGCGGCGGTCATGGCGGTGATGATCCTGCCGGTCAGTTCGCTTGCCGTGCGGACATCCAGCCCGGCGCCGGTGATGATTTCCTGTATCCGCGATCTGGTGAATTTCGTACTCATCGGTTACGCCTCCTCTCTTGCCAGGTGGAAGGTCCGGAACGGGCCGTCCGGTTCATAGCCTTCCCCCCAGGGTTCCTCATCCGGCGCGGCGGGGATCTCCGGGGCTTGCTCTTGCCTGTTGGTTTTCCTGTACGCTTCCAGCCCCAGGCCGATGAGGAAGCCGCAAAAATCCGGGAAGGCAAGCGCCCGGTGCGCCCCGGAAGCGTGTTTATAAATGTCCTCAAGTTCCAGGGTAAAGAAGACGGGGAGGCCGACACGGATACCGATCTGTTTTTCTTTCCTCATTCCGCAGCCTCTTTTTTGGTAAGCCCGTTATAGGCCCTGGTTACATCGTCATTTATGTAAGCGAGAAGTACCGAAAGCCCGAAACCAAAATCAGCCGGAGGGGTGTCCGCTTCTTCGCTGTAGAAACAGGCAATATGCCCCAGGGTGGATAGAGCCGCTTGTGCCCTGTATAAATATCCGTCAGGTGTCATGATACGCTCCTTGAAAAATCCGGGGCATAACTGCCCCGGACAGTGTTATTATGCCGCGCATACGGATAACCTGTTTCTGCCATTCAAGGTAAAGTTCATCTGTTTGCATACCTTTTTTTTCAAACCGCCCCATGTAAACCTTAAGCTGGGCGATCGTTTCTTCCAACATGATCATGCCCTCTTTTAATTTTCCGCTCATAGTTTTGTCTCCTCTTTGCCTGGTTTATTGCCTCCGGGGCAAGAAGCCCCGGACGGTTCCCGCTATGCGGTTTCTTTTGGCGGTTCATGTGTTATTACAAAAACCCGCTCGCACTCCCCGCGTGTGAATTTCATGCTGTTTACGTTGGTGTAGTTGTTCAGTTTCATCCCCCCGATCCTTTCAGTGCCGGTCACCCGGTAACCCTCGGCAATAAGCAGATCATGGATTTTCCGGTTAATGAAAGTCATGTCGGATTCTTTCATTTCCGGCCATAGTTTTTCCTGGGCGCGGCTTTCTGCCGGTTGGCGTGTTTTCTCTTTTGTTTTCATAGTTCCATTCTCCGTTTGCATTTTCCGGGGGCCATACGGCCCCGGAGGTTTTCAAAAAAGGGAGAGGGGCGGGAACCCCGGAGCCCTCCCCCTGGAAGGGCTAGATTATTTCCCGCTCTATGGCGTCCCGAAGGGCCGTCAGGGCGTAATCACCACCTACAACGCTGTCCGCCTCAATGAGAACATCCAGCAGTTCCAGCGCGTCTGAACGGTTGGCGATCCGGGGCAGTTCGTCCGCGCTGAACTTCACGGCTGTGTTTGTTTTCCGCTCCATGATTCCCGCCTCCTTATTTGATATGGGGGAGCCATACGGCCCCCCGGTGGAGGCCCCGGAGGACCCCCGCTTTATAGTGTTTTTAAGCCCTTTCCGGGGCGGGTGGTACTTGGATACCTTTTTTGCCATATTGATCATCCAGACCCACGTTAGAGGGGGTATTTTTATAATCTCTCCCACGCTTAACGGCCCATTTTTGAAGCATACGGTCCCGGCTTTTTTCCAGTTCCTCTGGGGTCTTGGGCTTCAATGCCGGATGGTTTTTGAACCAGGCGGTCTCATCGGCGGCCCGTTCCTTGTTCGTTCCGTCCGGGTCAACACCCTTTATGCCCTGGGCTATACGGCAGTCATGCCGGAGCATGGCAACGGTGAAGTAGCCGCCCTGGGCCGCCTTTCGGGCAAACTTACGCTGCTGCTTTACCCAATCGGGAACATCCGCCAGGCGGCATATATCCTCGTCAGGGAACCACGTCCGATCCGCCACGCCCTCGTCCCTGGGGCACAACGGGGCGGAACAACCGTCAAAATATTTGCAATCCATATCTCCATCCTTTGCCCCTGTCCGGGGCTTGCGGGGTTTCCCCCGCTGTTTCCTAAACCGCCAGGGCTACCCGCGCCCCGAAGGTCGTTTTATTCGAGTACCCCCATGTCCCGGACACCACCCGGAGGGCCGGAAGCTGTCCGCCCAGGGCCGCTACCATCGGGGCCGCCGTCCGGGGCACATAGCCCAAGCGGTACAGGCCCTTGCCACCCTGAACGCCCACCATCACCGCCACGGCGGCGGGGTCCACCGGGTTCTCCGGCTCGGGGACCAGTACCGCCCTGACCTGCTCGGGGCTGTAAGCGGCCAGCCGCTTGAGGGCTTCCTGCCGGGTCCCGAAGGTAACGCCCTTGACGGCCAGTTCCAGGCCCCCGGCCTTCACGATGGCCCACGCTTCCACGAAAGCGGCGCGGCGGTCCCCGTACCGGGGGGCCAGCCTGTTACCCAGGGTCATCACCTTGCTTTTCAGTT
>JAISRD010000069.1 GCA_031273835.1 Treponema sp.
GCGTAAAGAGAAAGTTCCTCAAAGAGATCCAGCCCCGTTAAATTCAAAAAGAGCCCCTCCGCCCCCTCACGGGCCCGGGAAAAGTCGGGGTCCGCCGAAAGGATAAAAAAGGACCGGACATTGCGCTCCTCCAGCAGCCGGTCCGCCGGGGCATGTTTTGACGGGGATTTCGGCATAAGGTTCAGCAGATCCGTGTCGATCTTCGGAATGAAGAGGCCCGTTAAAACCGAAAGGGCCAGGGCGAGGAAAACCCCTGCGTGCAGGGTGATCCAGATCACGGGGCCCGCCGCCGGGCCGGCCTTCTTAGGGGGAAAAGAGTTCTGTTTCACGGGGGCTTAGGACTTTCGGGTAGTGATGGCCGCTCAGCTCGTAGCTTACCGAATCTCCGTTCCCCTCGTTGAGGGTCACGGAGCGCAGGACCGTATCGCCCCGCATGACGATGGAGGCGGCAAAATTCCGCACCGTACTGTCTTTGGGTACGAGGCCCATATGCCAGGAAGGGGTGTCTTCAAAAAAATAAACCTCAAAATTTTCCGTAAGAATTCCGGCGCCGCCTGAAAAAACGGCGCTGATGATTTCGGCGATGCGCAGGAAGGTTTCGTTCCCCGCCGTATCGAGTTTTGTCTTTTTACCACCGGAACTTTGGATAAGATAATCCCTGCCCACCGCCATGGCCGAGGCATAGGGATGGGTGGTTTCCCATAGCATTCCCCGCTCAGCATCAATGACGAAGCGTCCCTTTGAAACGAGGGAACGGCCCTGACGGCGGAGCAGTTTGGTTTGGGTAAAATCACCCCTGACCAGGGGATGTTCCGACAGGAGGACGCAGACTGCTTCAAAGCGGGAACGGTTCCGCCCGGTAAGGGGGCGGCTGAAAATACCGCCGCTTTGTCCCGAAAGCGCGGCGGCGGAAAGAAAAAAAGCCAGGACCAGAGCGGGAAGTTTGGCGGTCCCCGGCTTCCGCAAGTTGAGTAAGGGAACGCGCCGCGGAGTGTTTTTCACCGGCCCCCCTCCCGGAGCAGGGCCCGGACCCTGTCCAGCAGGATACGGGGGCTTTCAAAGCAGGACTCCCGCTTTGCCATATCAACGGCCATCTGGGTACTCGTCCCCCTGGTGGTAAGTTCCCCGGTGGCGGCGTTGTACAGTTCGTACTTGATCCGCAGACGGTTTTCATATTCGTCCAGCAGGGCACGGGCCCTGACCCGCTCGCCGAAGCGGAGGGGCCTTATAAATTTCAAGTCTATGCCGGTAACCGGAAAGGCGAAGCCCGATTCTTTCATGGCCTCGTATCCGTAACCTATTTTATTGAGCAGGGCGCAGCGGGCCTTTTCAAAGTACTTCACGTAGTTCCCGTGCCACACCACTTCCATTGAATCCACGTCGTAGAATTCCACGGTGAATTCGGTTTCGGCGGTGATACTGTGGGGGTCCGTCAATTCATCAGCCGTTCCGGTCATCTAAACAATGCCTCCTGCCCAGAAATCATAAAAATTATACCACTGGTGGGGGTACTGTAAACAGTATTGTTCCAGCAGCGCGGCAAAACGGGCCGCGCAGGATTCCGCTAGCTTTTGCCTGCCGCCCCGGGAAAGGCCGGAACCGGGGCCGCCTATGCGGTGGATGTGCATGTCGTAGTCCGCCCTCAGGGAAATATCCCGGCGGCGCAGGCCGAAGACGGCGTATACCGGCGCTTCCAGCAGCGCCGCCAAAAGAAAAACCCCCTGGGGAAAGGGGGCCGGGGCCCCCAGGAAGGGGATGGAGAAAATTCTATCCCGGAGGCCGGCGGAGGTTCTGTCCCCGGCGATTACCATAAGCCCCCCGGCGCTTATCTGTTCTCCAAGAAAGATAACCGTTTCGGGGCCTATCTCGTTGGCGTTGATGATCCTCAGCTTTGAGCGGGGATTGAGGCTTTGTATCATATCGTTAAAAAAGGTGTTGAAGTCCGCCACGGAAGTAACGGGAACCTCCCTGGAAAGGCCGGTACGTTTATAATCCGCCAGGGCCCGCAGGAGTTCCATGTTTCCGATATGGGAACAGATCAGCGCCGCCCCCCTCCCCTCCTCAAGGCCTCCAGTTAAAAGCGCCGCGTCGTCTTTAAGCTCGACCCCGTCAAAGGAAACCCTCCCCATCCAACTGTCGGCCTTTTCTATCAGGGTCAGGGCAAAGGCGATAAAATTTTTCAGCACGGAAAGACGCGGGACACCGGGCTTGACGCCGGGGGTGGGTTCAACGCCGGGGGTGAGCTTAAGCCCGCGCCTTTGTTCCGCCGCGACCCGGTCCAGAAAACGCCGCGAAGCGGTACGGGCTTTTTTGGTAAAGAGAAAATAGGAAAACCCCACTGGAAAGGCGATAAGCTTGAGGATAAAAGAGGGGAACAGCTTGATTAAGACAAAGAACAGCCTCATCAGAGAAAGGGAGGCCGCCTCTTTTTGTTCCGACCAATGCCCTCCCTTCCCGGCGGCCCCCTTCTTCAGCTTTTCCATTTTAATTTAAGGAGCGGGCCAGCAGGGCGGGAAAGCGCGGGAGCATGCCGGTAAAGAGCCTGAAAAATACCCAGGAAATGTGGAGATTGTCCTCAAAGAGGCGGAAGTGGGAGACGCCGTCCCGTGGGTAGCTTACCCTGACGGGAAAAAACGAGAGGGGCACCCCCGCCCAGTAAAGACGTACCAGTACTTCGGGATCAAAGCCCATGCGTTTATCCAGAAAGGGGCTTTCCATAACTTTCAGGCTGCTCTCTACGGGGTATACCCTGAACCCGCAGAGGGAATCGACGATGGCCCCCGAAAGTGTTACGATACGGGCCCAGGTATTGGCGATCTTTCTGCCGTTGCGCCTGCTTTTGGGGGCGGTCTCGTCGTATTCCGGGTAGGCGCAGATCGAAGAACCGGGACGGCGGGCGGCCTCTTCCAGAAAGAAGGGGATCCGCGCCGAATCATGCTGGCCGTCGGCGTCTATCTGTAAGACGTGGCTCAGCCCCAGATCACGGGCCCTTCTCATACCGGCCAGCACAGCGGCGCCCTTGCCGGAATTCTTTTTAAGGGTAAGCTTTTCCGCCTGGGGAAATTCCGCCAGGGCCTGGTCCAGGCGGCGCTTTGTCTCCTCATCGCTCCCGTCGTCCACGACGATGACCGGCGCTTTATAAACGGCAAGTTCGGAAATCACCGAGCCTATGGTGCCGCCGTGGTTGTAGAGGGGGATGACGAAGCCCTGCTTCAAAACGGGCCCCCGGCGGATTCAAGGCACAGCATCCCCGAAGAACAGGACCTGCCGCCGGGCCCGTTGAGGGCGTAACGGAGCGTATTCCCGGAGTCCCGGAGGGCCCAGTCAATTTCGACGAGGACCTTCGTGTCGGGAAAAACAGCGCCGCTGAATTTGAGGCGTTTGGCGCCGCTGATAAGCGAGGGCCCCAGGATGAAGGAAGCGCAGGCGAGGACCAGTTCGATCTGGGCCACGGCGGGGAGCAGTTTGAATTGGGGAAAATGGCCGTCAAAATAGGGGCTGTCCCCCGGGACGCTCAGTTCAAAGACCGCTCGGGATAGGCCGCCTGAGTTTTGGGAACGTTCAAGCAGGGTTCCCGAAACGCCCCCGGGAAACGCAAGGACAGCGGAAGGGACAGCGGCCACGGCTGCCCCGGCATCTGCGGCGCTTATTGCCCCGTCTTCTTCCCCGGAACGGGCGGGCCCCGGCGGGTCCCGAAACAGGGCGCCGATTTCCCCCTTCTGTAATTTACCCTGGGCATCGCGGGGCAGGGCGTCAAGGTAGCGCCACTTCCTGGGGATCACCTGTGGTTCAAAAAAATCCCCCAGGTATTCCCTGAAATAACGGTTGATCCGGAATTTTTCCATGCCCTCAAAGCGCTTCCTTCCCTCTTTGTTCAGTACCAGCGCCGCGGCGAGGTACTGCCGCTTTCCCTGCAGGGCCGCCGCGGCGGCGTCGGACACCAGGCCCGACCGCAGAAGCCTGCTTTCTATTTCGGGAAGGGATATACGCTTCTCCTCTATTTTGACTATCGAATCGGCCCTTCCCTTAAGCAGAAAACGGCCGCCGTCCAGCAGTTCCGCGAGATCCCCGGTGGTAAAGCCCGCGGGATCTTTGATGTAGGGGGATTTGATCACCAGGCAGCCCTCGCCGTTTTTCCACAGTTCCGCGTTACTAAAGGGGGTCCATTCGGGCCCGTCCCTGGACTGACGCCAGGCAATGCCGGAGGTTTCCGTACTGCCGTACACCTCCAGGGGCCAGAAGCCGAAGAGCTTTTCCGTTTGGGCGGCGATCTCGAAGGGAAGGACCCCGCCGGAGGTGAATATCCAGGGGTCCTTGATGCCGAAGGGGACTTCCCTGTTTTCCACCGACCTTTTCAGCAGGGCGGGAACGGTGATGATCATATAGGAATCGTCCTTGAGGGTTTCAAAGGTTTCCGGAAATTCGATACGCTCCCGGCGGAAGGGAATGCCCGCCGTAAAGGGAAGCATCATCGAAAAAAGGAGGCCGTAAATGTGGTGGGGCCCCACGGTGGAACAGAGCTTCCTTTTAAGAAATTCCCCGCCCCATTGGGAAAGTATAAAATCGTTATCCTTTTCAAATTCGGTGAGGCGCTGCACGACCTGTTTGGGTTCCCCGGTGGTTCCCGAGGTGTACATGACGATCACCGTTTCATCGGCCCTGATGGGGGGAACCGGGGAACTTGCGGAGTTCCCCCTGTCCTTCCGGGCTTCCCCCTCTTTCCGGGCCAGCAGTTCGGGGATATAAAAGCTCCTCCTTACCAGGGGGAGGGCGTCCTTCTCGTCGGTGATAAGAACCGCGTCCCCGGCTATCTCCTCCATGTAAGCGGGGGAAATATTCGCCGTCAGCAGCACCTCCCGCTTACACTGGAGCAGCGCCGTATAGGCAATGAGGAAAAACCAATAATCGCCGCCATAAAGTATCCAGCGGCGCTCCTTTTCCCTTTCGATAAAGCTCCGCAGCGCCGCGGTTTCCGCAAGAAAATCTCCCCAGGTACGGTAAAGGCCCCCACCGTAGGACCCGGAATAGCAGAGGACCGTATCCTTTTTCCGGGCCGCTGGGGTAACGCGGGACAGGGGAACGGCCCGGGGAAGCTTTTTCTTTACCATCCTCCGTACCATATACTCCACGGCAAAAAAAATTGCAATAAGCCCGTAGAAAATCCCCCCGTTGTAAAG
>JAISRD010000018.1 GCA_031273835.1 Treponema sp.
ATTTCACGCTATGCCGTGCAGAAAGAAATTTATCAGTGAACTTAATCTATTAAGGAAAGGAAAATGGCAAGAATGACCGAAACGGAAGCGGATGCTTTGGATGAAGAAATCACCAATGCTGATATAACGCTTAAACCGGGTACAGGCGGCATTTTTACCCGCCAGCGTGAATTGCTTGATGCCCTGGACCGGGTAAGCGCCGATTACATTATGACCCGCGCAATGGCGGCCAATAAAATGCCTCTGCAAATCCTTGGCGAAATGGTGCACAAGCAAATCCTGCAAAATACCGCAGGGTAAGGCGGCATCCATGCCGATCCAAAATGCTGCGCATTTTGGTGAATTTCTCCGGGACGGCATCCATGGCGTCCTCTCCCTATGCCGGTTAAGGTTTCGGGCCATAGGCCCGCCCGGCTTTTGCTTCAGGTACGCTTTCCTGAGAGTGCGTCTGCCATCCGGCGCTGGGAGCTTCCCGCGAACTATTGACACGGGGGCGGAAAATCCGCATTGTACCACTAGACTAACGATCCGCGGGGACCCCAAAGGTCCGCAGGCAGAGGGCTCCGGCCTTGAGGCCCGCGGGACCGGGATTCAGGCGGCCGGGCGGCTTTTTGGCCGTGTATCTTCCCGTTGTGGAGGAAGGTATTGATAGGGAGCGATGTAGATATCGATGGGGTTTCCAAGTATTTCGGCGACTTCCGGGCGTTAAATGACGTGGGCCTTTCCATAAAGAAGGGCGAATTCTTTTCACTGCTGGGGCCGTCGGGATGCGGAAAGACCACGCTGCTGCGTATCCTTGCCGGTTTTGAGAGTCCCGATACCGGCTCGGTAAGCTTTGACGGTTCCGATATACTTTCCCTGGCCCCTAATCAGCGCCAGGCTAATACGGTTTTCCAGAACTATGCCCTGTTTCCCCACCTGACGGTGTATGAAAACGTGGCCTTTTCCCTGCGGCTTAAAAAGAAATCCAGGGGGGAAACGGCTTCCAGGGTTAAGGACTATCTTAAACTGGTCCAGTTGGAGGCCCACGCCGGAAAAAAGCCCAATCAGCTTTCGGGGGGGCAGAAACAGCGGGTGGCCATTGCCAGGGCGCTTATCAATGAGCCCCGGGTACTCCTGCTGGACGAGCCCCTTTCGGCCCTGGACGCCAAGCTCCGCCAGCACATGCTTATCGAGCTGGATCAGATCCACGACAAGATCGGCATCACTTTTATCTATGTTACCCACGACCAGCAGGAAGCCCTTTCCGTCTCCGACCATATCGCCGTGATGGATCAGGGGGATGTGCTTCAGGTGGGGACCCCCCACGAAATCTACGAGAGCCCCGCCACGAATTTTGTGGCCCGTTTTATCGGGGAAACCAACCTCTACGACGGTACGGCGCTTAGTACGGAAAAGCTTCCCGGAGAAGAAATTGAGTATATGGTAGAGCTGGACATAGCCGAGCTGGGGCGTATCAGGGTTACCACCGTGGACGAGGTACAGCCCGGCCAAAGGGTCAGCTTTACCGTGAGGCCCGAAAAAATAGTTATCGCCAAGGAAAAACCCCTCAGGACCGACATCAACACCTTTCAGGGCCTGGTGGATGAGCCTATCTATTCGGGGTTCCAGACTAAGTTTTATGTCAAGGTTAACGGGCAGACCACCATACGGGTGATCAAACAGCACGCCCGGTATTCGGACGAGGGTCCCGATATTAAATGGAAGGACTCCGTCTATGTTTCCTGGAGGGCCGGCGACGGCTATATACTGGGACCCCAAGAGCCATGAGCGCCCGGACCGCAAAAAGGGCCCCCTCCGGAAAGCGCAATTACGGGTCCCTTTATTCATCCCCCATGGCGCTGTGGTTTACGGTTTTTTTTCTTGCCCCCCTGCTGATCATTGTGGTGTACAGCTTCCTCAAAAAGGGGCTTTACGGCGGGGTTGTGGGGGAATTTTCCCTGGGGGCCTACAGGAGCCTTGCCAACCCGAATTTTCTGATCATCACCATAAGGACCTTCCTCAGCTCCGCGGCGGCCACGATCATCACCATACTTATCGCCCTGCCCTGCGGCTATTTTATGGCCCGCAGCAAATACCAGACCCTGCTCCTCCTCCTTATCATCATACCCTTTTGGACCAATTTCCTTATACGGGTTTTCGCGTGGATGAACATCCTGGGAAACAACGGCTTCCTGAACGAACTGCTCATGCGGCTGGGGCTGATCAAGGACTATGTACATTTTCTCTACAACCAAAAAACCGTGGTCCTTGTGCTGGTGTATATGTACCTGCCCTACGCTATACTGCCCCTCTATTCCACCATAGACAAATTTGACTTTTCCCTGCTGGAAGCCGCCCGGGATTTGGGGGCCACCAAGTTCGGCGCCTTCTCCAGGGTGCTGCTCCCCAATATTAAGAGCGGAATCTATACGGCGGTGCTTTTTACGTTCATCCCCATCTTCGGGGCCTACGCGGTTCCCCTTTTGGTGGGAGGAAAGGAATCCTATATGCTGGGGAATGTCATCGCCGACCAGCTTACCAAGGCGAGGAACTGGCCCCTTTCGTCGGCCATTTCCATGGTGCTTACCCTGATAACCACCGGCGGGGTGATCCTTATGATGAACCTCCAGCGCAGGGAAGCCAGGCGTTTGTCCGACCTGCCGGGGCTCTCCGAGCGGGGCATACCGGGCATTGAAATCCCCGCCCCGGGGGAGGCCGGCGTATGAAAAACATCATCCACGGTATCGTTACCTCCCTTAGGGCCCCCCCGGCGGGGGAGGCGGCCCGCCACGCCCGGCGGGCATACAGAAAAAGTTTTTCCTTTTCCCAGACGGTTTTCATGGTAACCATAGTCTTTCTCTTTCTTCCCCTCTTTGTGCTGATCCTCTATTCTTTCAACGCCTCCAAGGGGATGAACTGGACGGGCTTTTCCCTGGTCTGGTATGAACAGCTCTTTTTCCGTTCAGGCGATCTGTGGAAGGCCTTTTGGCACAGTATCTTTATCGCCCTTGGCTCCGCGGTAAGCGCCACGGTAATCGGGACCCTGGGGGCCATCGGGGTTAACTGGTACCGTTTCAGGCTGCGCGCCTATGTCCAGACCATTTCGTTCCTCCCCATGATACTGCCGGAAATTATTATCGGCGTCTCCCTTTCGGTCTTTTTCGCGGGTATCAAGATGCAGCTGGGCCTGGGGACCATCCTTATCGCCCACATTACCTTTAACCTTCCCTTTGTGTTTCTTATGGTCATGGCCCGGCTCGACGAATTTGATTTTTCCATTATCGAGGCCGCCCGTGATCTGGGGGCCAGTGAACTGCAGACCCTGTTGAAAGTTACCATACCGGTCTGTATGCCCGGCATCGTATCGGGCTTTCTGACGGCGGTTACCATTTCCCTTGAGGACTTTGTAATTACCTACTTTGTTACCGGTCCGGGGGCTTCCACCCTGCCCATCTATATTTATTCGGCCATACGCTTCGGCGTGTCGCCGGTGATAAACGCCCTTTCGGTGGTGATGATACTCGGTACGGTACTGCTTACCTTTCTGCTGCGGAACTTTCTCAGGTATATCGCTGCAAAATGATCCTGGGACAGGAACTTAATGTCTTTATCCGGCATTTTGCCGGTGAATAATATAAGGAGGAATAGAAGGATGAAAAAAACACCTGTATCGGCTGCGGTTTTCCGGATCGGAAAACCGCAGGGTTATCTTGCGGCGGCGCTTACCGCGCCGCTTATGGCGGCGGCGCTGCTGTTCTGCGGCTGCGGAGGGGGGGGGCCGCAGGAATCGAAGCGGCTCAATATCTACAACTGGACCTATTATACCCCCGACTCGGTAATTGCAAAATTCGAGGCCGAGTACGGAGTTGATGTGATCTATGATGAGTTTGCCTCCAACGAGGAAATGTACGCGAAACTCCAGGCGGGGGGATCGGGTTACGACATTATCTTTCCCTCCGGGGATTATGTGTCGATCATGATCGCCCAGGATATGCTGGAAAAGCTCGACAAATCAAAGCTCGGTAATCTCGGCAATATCGATCCTCTGGTATTGCAGAAGGCAACCTACGACCCGGCTATGGACTATTCGGTACCCTACTATTGGGGGGCCGCTGGGATTGTGGTCAATACCGCCCAGGTTCCCAGCTTTGAAAGAAGCTGGTCCATCTTCGGACGGACGGATCTGAAGGGCCGTATGACCATGCTGGACGATATGCGGGAAGTGCTGGGCGACGCCCTGGTGCATCTGGGGTACTCGGTGAATACCAAGGACCCCGCCGAAATCAACCGGGCCTATGAGCTGGTAAATACCCAGTGGAAACCCAATCTGACCAAATTTGACGCCGAAGCCTTCGGCAAGGGTTACGCCAACGGCGATTTTTGGGTGGTCCAGGGCTATGCCGAAGTGGTTTATGAGGAGATCGCCGGAGACGAGGAACTCCTTGAAAATACGGTTTTCTTTATTCCCCCCGAAGGGGGACCGGCCTATATCGACAGCATGTGCATACTCAAGGGGGCGAAGAATATCGACCTGGCCTATAAGTTCATCGATTTTATACACAGGCCCGAAATTTACGCGGAATTTACCGACTTCTTCGGCTTTCCCGCCACCGCCAATTCCGCGGCGGGGCAGTACAAGGCCGATCCGCCCCTGTATACCGCCGCCGACATAGCCAACACGGAACTTAAGGACGATCTGGGGGAAGCCCTGGAAAGCTACAACGAAGTCTGGGAAAAGATAAAGGTAGGCTACTAGCGGCCTCCGGTGCTTGGGAGTTTGCCGCACGAAGCGCGGCAAACTCTTTGAGCCCTACACGTTAAAGGACAGCGCGGCGGCCAGTTTGGAACGGTATTCCCCTTCGGTGATTTCCCCGTCAAGGAGGTCCTTGATGATGAGCCTTATCACCTGGGGGAAGGCCTTCCAGTAACGCTCAGGCCACGCTCCCAGATCGGAGCGGAGCCGCTTGTCTTCGGTTTCGCCCATGCGGCCCGCGGAATAATTGACAAACTGATCCGCCATTTCCAAAAGCAGGTCCGGGGGGAGGTTTTTTTCCTCAGCCCCCGGACTGCCGGGTATCCAGGCGGCGGTGAGTTCGGCGATCTGTTTTTCGGTAAGTTCCGGCGCTTCCTTTTTGATGATCCGTACCGCCATATCCCGCACCGTCTGCCGCATGCCTTCGATGCTCGCCCCGGCGTTGATTTGGCCGGAAATCTCCGCCGCCATTTTACGGGGATCCGGAAGCCGCGCCGCGCCGCCGAAAGCGGCAAGTTCCCGGCGGCGGCGCACCACCGCCGCGGCCACCGCGTCGATGGTTTTTTCATCACAGCGGTTAAGTATGTAGTCCATCACCCGGACCAGTTCGGAATTCGCCACAACCAGAGCATAACCCAAAATAAGCGGGAAGGAAAGGGCCGCCGAAAGTCCGCCCCCGGATGATAGAGGCCGCAGCCCGGCGCCCCGGAAGCTCAGGGTCCTTGTTAAAGTGCTTTTTTTGGTGATATACTTAACGTACCTTATGGCAGCGATGTTTCAGGGGGACATGGATCCGGAAATTGCCGCGCTCCTGGGAACAGATACCAGTTCCGCCCCGGCGCCCGATTATTCAAACCTCTTTGAGGAACCCCCTGTTTTGGACGGCGAACAGCCCGAAAAACCCGAGGAGGCCGAACTCAAGCTCGGCGCGGAGGCCTTTCCCGAAATAACCAAGCGTTTTGAGGAGGTCCCCCTCAAGATCTTTTCGGACCCCAACTACTACAAGGCCGCCCTTTCGGGGGAGGGTCCCGGCGCCCAGCGGGTCCACACGATCCTGCAAAAATATGTAAA
>JAISRD010000089.1 GCA_031273835.1 Treponema sp.
GCGGTAATACGGCTCAATGTCCTCTTGTCCATCAGACTTTCAGTTTTCTTTTGATAAACGTGGTGAGTAGTTCAATGCAGAAGGCAAAGACGAACACCACCAGTACCGCCAGCCCCGCCCGGCCCAGTTTGTAGCTGTTCATCGCCGCGAGGATCGTGTAGCCCACGCCGCCTGCGCCGACCATACCGAGTATGGCGGCCTCCACATAATTTGTCTCAAAGCGCAGGGCGGTCCAGGCGATGATGCCCGAAAGGGAGGATGGCAGGACCGCGCCGAAAAAGACCTGGACCCGGTTCGCCCCGGCGGCCCTGACGGCCTCGACGGTTTCTTCAGGGACTTCCTCAAAGATCTGGGCAAAGACCTTGCCGAAAAAACCCGTTACATGGAAGCCCAGCCCCATGATTCCCGAGGCCATGCCAAAGCCCATGGAGGCCAGTACCAGGAGCACCCATACCGGAGTGGGGACCGCCCGGATAAAGGCAAAAAAACATTTTAGGATCGCCGGCAGGGGTTTCCAGGGGCTGATGTTTTCCGCCGCCAATGCCCCCAGGATCATTCCTAAAACAAGTCCGTAGATCAGCGCCAGCAGGGCCGTACTCACCGTTTCTGTCAGGGTAAGCATGGTAAGGTGGAAACGCTCGGTGGAAAAATGGGCCATGTCAAAAAACACCTTTCCCAGTTTGGGAAGCCGTTCCACAATTTTCCCCCAGTCAAGGTCGAGCAGCGTCAGGGATACTACCGTAAGGATTCCCAGGCCGAACAAAAACACATAAACCGGCAAATCCCGCCTAAAATCCCCCACGGGTATTTTAGGCGGTTTCTGTTCCGGCCTGTACCGGGCCTGCGTCAGGGCCTGTTCCATCGCCAGGTTCATATTGTAATCCTCCGAATAATACATAGATTCCTCCTTAGGTCACCGTAAGATGATCTTCTGCAAAAAATCGGTGAGCAGGTTTACCCCGATTACAATCAGGGCTACCGCGACGATCGCCGTTGAGGCGGCGGCGTAGTTGTACTGTTTTATATAGCCCATCAGTAAAAGGCCTATTCCCCCGGCGCCGACCATGCCGAGTATGGTGGAGGCCCGTATGTTAAGTTCCACGCTGTACAGTATCCACGCTATAAAACCGGGAAGGGCCGCGGGAAGGATCGCCTGGGCCATTACCTGGGGCACGGCCGCCCCGGAGGCGAGCAGGGGTTCCATGGTTTCCTCCGCCGCTTCGTCCAGGGTTTCTATAAAGAAGCGGGTTAACTGTCCGGTGGTGGCGATGATCAGCGCCAGGACACCCACCGCAGTTCCTATGCCAAAGGCGGCCACCAGAATAAAGGCCCACACCAGGTCCGGAATGTTGCGGAGGATCGAGGCAAAACCCCGGATGAGGCCGTTGAGCGCCGGGGAGCGGACCGCCGCCCGGCTTCCCAGCAGGCTTAAGCCCAGGGAGATGACCGAGGAAATTCCCGTGGCGGCCACCGCCATGTAAAGGGTCTGCATCACCGCCCGGCCCAGGGCCGCCCACTTTCCCATAAAGGGGGGAACAAAGTCGGCAAGGATAAAATTCCAGAACTCGCTTTGGGCCAGAAAGGCCGCCAGGGGATTAAATCGGGTAAATCCCGTAGAAGCCACAAAGAGTACCGCCAGAATCAGAATAAAGATCAGGGAAACCCGGCGGCTTTCCCGGGAAGCCAGAGATATTTTTTCCACCGGGGAAAGGGGCTTTGGCCCCTCCGGCCTTGGCCTATCCATGGCTGCCCCCGCTTAGTTCCCCGCCAATCATAAGCTGATCCATGGGCTTGTTGTATATTTTTTCGATCATCCCTTCGGTTAAGCCCCCGGTGGGGCCGTCGTATACTATCTCCCCCCGGTACATCCCGATGATCCGCTCCGCGTATTTTACCGCCGCATCCACCTGGTGAAGGTTGAAGATACAGGCGATGTTGCGCTGACGGCAGATGTCCCGGATAAGTTCCATCACCACCTGGGCGCTGGCGGGGTCCAGGGAAGCGATGGGTTCGTCGCAGAGGAGGATCGAAGGCTCCTGCATCAGCGCCCGGACTATGCCCACCCGCTGTTTCTGGCCCCCCGAAAGTTCCCCCGCCCGGTGGTAAAGGAATTCCTCCAGCCCGGTCTGCTCCAGAATACCCAAGGCCCGGCGTTTGTCCTCTTCGGTATAGCGGCCCAGGATCCCGTCCAGGGTGCTCATGTACCCCAACCGTCCGTGCATCACATTCTGCATCACCGTAAGCCGGGGTACCAGGTTGTACTGCTGGAACACCATCCCTATACGGCGGCGGAGGGCTCGGAGTTTCGCCGGAGGCGCGCCGGTGATCTCCTCCCCTTCGATAAAGACCTGCCCCGAACTGGGCATGACCAGGCGGTTAATGCAGCGCAGCAGGGTGGATTTACCGGCCCCCGAAGGGCCGATAATACCCACCAGTTCTCCCTGTTCCAGGGAAAAACTGATCCGGTTTATCGCCGGCCCTTCGGAAGCCAGGGGTCCGGAGGATCCTCCGGACCCCTGGCTTCTGGAAGATGCCCTGTAAACTTTTTTTAAATTACGGACTTCAAGAATAGGCTTCAACCGGGCGCCCTTATTGGGGAATGACCTTTGCCATGAGGTCCCTGACATAATCATAATCCCCGTCCAGGGCTTCCACGAATTCGGGATTGTTCTCTGGCGCCAATCCCAGCATGTACTGGAAGTAATCGGGGTTTTTGTAGTTCAAAAGAAATTCCTTTACCTTTGCCTTTAAGTCCGCGGGCAGGTCCCCCCGGATGGCCATGGGGGAAGAGGGGATCCGGGGAGATTCGTGGATCACCGTGATGTCCCCTTCGCTGACCCGGCCCGCGGCGATCTCCGCGGCAAGGATGTCGGAAGCCACCGGCGCGGCGTCCACATCCCCGGCGATCACCGCCTGGAGCCCGTTCTGGTGTTTACCGGAAAAACTTACCGAGGAAAAGAAGCTTCCGTTGGTGTGGAAGTCCTCGTTGGTCAGGCCGAAGGTGTTCATCAATTCCAGGGTGGGCACATAATTTCCCGAGGTGGAGGCGGGATCGACAAAGGAAAAGGTTTTTCCCTTAAGGTCCTGCAGGGTTTTGATGGGGCTGCCGGCCTTGACGATTATCTTGGAGGTATACCCCGCCCGGCTCTTGTCCCCGAAGATAGCCGGGGTAACCATCGCCTCTGCCCCGGCCCGTTCCGCCGCCTGCACGTAGGAAACCGGCCCGTAGTAGACAATATCGGCGTGCTTGGTGCGCATGGCCTCCACCACGGCGTTGTAATCCGCGGCGTTGATCTCCCGTATGGGGACCCCCAGGGCGGC
>JAISRD010000132.1 GCA_031273835.1 Treponema sp.
GGTGATTTCCGCGTTTTCGGTTTCAGCCCCGGCGCAGACAAGGCTGCCGGTTTCGCGGCTCAGCGCCGCCGCCGCTTCCCTTAAGGAAAGGGCCTTCCAGAGCGGAGGCAGGGGTTCCCCGGAATCCAGGAGGAAAGCTTCCCCCGCCCCGCCCGTTTCGTCGCCGGACAACGGGACCTTGTCCCGGCAAAAGATCCCCTCCCCAAAGGCGGCGGCGGCAAGCCCGCTGTCCACTCCCCCCGCGGCCTCAGGAGGGCTGAAAGTTTCGGGTACCAGGATATTGTTTTGCCGGAAAAGGTAGACCTTATCCATGTAAAGGGCTCACTTGGGGATCATAGTAGTCCCAGGATTGGGGGCGGATCAAGGGGCCGGGGGCAAATAATGAATTCTAAACAGAGGGACTTTGAAACAAAAAGTCCGTGCTTTCCGTGGGGTCAGTGGTTAATCTTCTCTTGTCCGGGGTTTTGTTCAATCCCGCCGGGAGGAGAACCGCCGGTTGGTGTTCCGCAGCCGGTCCGAGAGGGTTTCTATAAGCTTGCCGTCCGCCTTTGTGTCGATTTTGAGGATGTCGGTGAACAGTTTGGGGGGCAGGACCAGGACCCGCAGGGCCGTCTGGGCCCTGGCCGCGGCGCTCCGGCGCTGGGAGCTTACGTGGCCCATCTCTCCGAAGAAGTTGCCCCCGGTTATCATGGCAAAGCGTTCGCCCGCAAGGCCGCCGAGGTAGATCCCCACCTCGCCTGAAAGGATAAAATACACCTCGTGGCTGTCCTCTTCCATGAGGAAGATCGTGTCCCCCTCTTCATAGCTGCGGAGGTACTTTTGAAGGGGGCCCTCAACAGAGGCGAAGAGCAGCCTCTCCGGGGAAAAAGCCCCTTGGGGCGCCCCGCGGAGCTGCCGCAGTTTGGTGAACAGCAGGGCGTCGAAGAACTCGGCGGTAAAGGCCGCCTGGGCCCCTATGAAAAAGGAAATGAAGAAAAAGTAAACCCTCGCCAGAAAGAGGATAAGATCCCCCAGGCCTCCGTAGATCAAACGGTAACGATCGGGGTTCATAAAGAGGCCCGAGCAGAGGGAGAGGATACCGTAGAGGGCCGCGCAGACCAGGGTTCCGGCCAGGGCGGAACCCTGAGAGGGCTTAAGCGGCGGGACTATACAATAGGCGCCGAAGGTGAGGGCCCCCATGCCCAGGAGGGGGAACAGTCTGAAGGCCGTTTCTATGGGTTTATAGGCAAAATCAAAGCTGCTGAAGATCCCCGTACTTAGGACCATGACCACCACAAACAGGATCACGGCGATTTCCAGCCCCAGGGGGACCAGATAATTTTTGAGGGGATTGGTTTCCGGTTCGTTAAAGAAGATAGATTTAAGCCCCCTCTGCAGGGAGAAGGCCAGTACGATTGCCGCCCAGAGCATATTGACCAGGGTGATGAGCCCGGAGACGCCGGGGTTTATGGTGTTGAGGAAGCCCCTTACCGTGTCCCCGATGTCGAAGGCGGCCCCCAGGAAACCCATCTGTAAAATGAGACCTGCCGCCGTTTCGGCGGATACGGCTACGGTCCTGTAGAGAATGTAGGAACTCAGCAGCAGGGCCGGCATCAGGGAGAGGAGGAAGCCGTAGGCCCCCGCGGCGGCGTGGTTCGCCAGGCCGTTGGTTCCAAAATTCAGCGCCGTTATCCAGGCGAAACGGACCGCGTTCTTCCCCAGCAGGGGGAGGGCTTTCAGGGGGATCTTCATTTTTTTATTTTCGCACCGGAGGGCTTATAGCTCAAGACCCCGTGCTTCCAGGGCGGCGGCGCTTTCCGCTGCGCTTTGGATGATACGCTCGCATACCAGGGGAAGTATGGTGATGATCCGGCCCGGGCCCCGCCTTCCCGCCCTGGCCTCACAGGCAAGATCCGCCGCCTCCCACAGTTCAAAGAAGCGGGGGAGAAAGCCCAGCATCAGGGTCAGCCCCAGGCTTATCCTCCCCCGGCGGGCCCCGCCGCCCCGGATTGTTCTTAAGGGCCCGCGTATAAAGGACTCGGCCAGGTCCAGGGAACGTTTCAACTGGGACATGGTGGTAACGCTGAAAAAAAGGGAGGCGGCGGAAAACGACAGTAGTATACCCCAGGAAAAGCGGAGGCCCCGGAAAAACCCCTCCCGGTTAAAAGAAACCCGGAAGGCCCCCGGTCCCGGCTCCCCGTTTCCCCAGGGGAGGGCCAGCGCCGTTGATTGAAGCAGCAGGATAAGGAGCAGCATGACCACAAGCTGCCGGGAACCCGAGAAGGTCTCCCGGGGCCTTATGCCCGCCGAAAGGGCCCCGGCGGCGAGGAGTACCGTCACCGCCGCCATGGCGGGAATACCCAGGGGAAGGACGGCGGAAAAACCCAGCAGCATAAGGAGCTTGGCCCCGCCGGGCAGGCGGTGAAGGAAGCTTTCCCCCGGCCGGTAGGACCAGGGGGTCCGCCCGCGGAAACCGGGGGGCTTGTCCGTAAAGGGCCCTAGCCGAGCCATGAACAGTCCTCCACGGTACGGTAAGGGCGCCGGGGGTCCCGCACCCCGTATTCCGGCCTGAGGCGGTCCAGCACCTCCCCGGGCTTCCCGTCGTCCCTTACGCGGCCCCGGTGGAGTATGACCAGCCTGTCCGCCAGAGCAAGGACCTTTTCCAGTTCGTGGGTCAGGATGATCAGGGTGGCGCCCTCTTTTTTAAGATCCCTGATGATGTGAAGAACCTGCAGCACCCCCGGCCAGTCCAGGTTGGCGAAGGGCTCGTCCATGATGAGGGTTGTGGACCCCATGGCGAGGACCCCCGCCACGGCAAGCCGCCGCTTTTCTCCGCCGGAAAGACGGCGGGGGGGAAAGTTCCGTTTCGGGGTAAGCCCCGTTCTTTCCAGGGCGGAGGCGACCCGCAGGGCGGTTTCTTCTTTATCAAGCCCCAGATTCGCCGGCCCGAAGGCTATGTCCTCCTCCGCCGTTTCCCCCACAAACTGGGAATCCGCGTCCTGGAAGACGATGCCCACTTCGCGGCGCAGGCTTTTTCCCGCCTCCCCCGCGTCCCGGCCCCGGAAAAGCGCCGTTCCGCCTGAGGGTTCCATCAGGGCCGCCAGTATGCGCATCAGCACGGTTTTTCCCGATCCGTTGGAGCCGGCGATAAGAAGGCATTCCCCGGAGGGGATTTCCAGGTCGACGCCGTCGAGGGCCCGGTTTCCGTCGGGAAAAACCCTGGTAATCCCCCGCAGTTCAAGGAGCGGTTCAAAGGTCAAACAGATGATCCGCCATGATCCTGCGCATCCGGGGGGCGATAAGCGCGGCGATGACCGCCTTGACCGCGTCCCCGATGAGGAAGGGGAAAAGCCCGGCGGCGAAGGCGGCGGGCCAGTTCCCGAGCAGCAGGTAGAGCCGGAATACCCCGGGGACGTAGACGATAAGGAAGCCCGCCGCGGAGGCCGCCGCGATACGGGGAAAGGCCGTCTCTGCCGAGGGCCTCCCGGCGATGAGCCCCGCGCCGAGGGCGGCAAAAAAGTAGCCGATAAGAAAGCCCCCGGTGGGCCCCGCGAAGTGGGCGATGCCCCCGGCCGCGCCTGCAAAGACCGGGAGCCCCAGGGCCCCGGCGAGAAGGTAGAGCGCCGTGGCGGCGCTTCCCCGTGCGGGACCCAGCGCCAGCCCAGCGAGGACGATAAAGAGGTTTTGGAGTACCATGGGTACCGGGGAAACGGGGAGGGGGACGGAAACAAAGGCCCCCCCGGCGATAAGGGCCGCGAAGAGGGAGGTCATGGTGACGCCCATGATGGTTCTGCGCTTTGATGTTTTACCGGTATCCGCCATGGCGCTTAAATATACCCTTTATCGCGGGTACGTGCAAGTTCTCCCTCCTTAAGACCAGGGCATCGGCGTTTACTTTTCCGTAAGCAAAAGAAAGTATGATAAAATAAGCCATCACAATTCTTTGGGAGGGGAATGATGGGGAAAATAAGCATACATGAACTGGCACGGGTGATAGATTATCTGGAAGAGATAAACGATCCGCGGC
>JAISRD010000092.1 GCA_031273835.1 Treponema sp.
CGCGGCCGCTTACAAAACACCGGGGCTATGAATGATCGCTTCCAGCAGTATGGGAATGGATCGGGGGCCCTGAAAAAAGGTGGAAAAATCCCGGTACCAGCTCATGTTGCACTCATTACAGGGCGGGCGGTGAAGGTCCTTTTCTTTCATGGTTAGTATATTTCCCAGCACATCGGGGAGCTGCATGCAGGGCCGCACGTCGAAAAACCAGTCCACAAAAAGAACACGGGCGCCTCCATGGCAGTGGTATTTAGCCGAAGCGGGGTCCTTTAGATAATTGATGATATTTCTCATGGAGATTTCAGAATTGATAATCCCGTACTTTCCCGTCCTGCGCAGGGCGATCCCAGCTTCAATGCCGTGGATAACATCCTCCTTGGAAAAATTAACCGCCTCGCCCCCCAGGGGATAAACCCGGGACTTTGAAAAGGTAGGGTAGTTAAGGGAGATAAAATCGTAGCCCATATTTTTGGCCCGTACGCAGACCTCCTCAAGCTTGTTAAAGTTATCGTTCCAGATCAACACCGACGCCATGGTCTTGAGGGTCGTTTTTTTTACCAGTTCCATCGCCTCGGCCATTTTATCCATGATATTGTCTATCTTTCGGGATTTGGACATGATAACGGGGTCGCCTGAGTCAAAAGAGACGCTGAGGAGATCGCAGCCGGCATCTTCAAGGCGGCGGGGCATGTCGTCGCGCATAAGAAGCTGGGGGGCGGCATCAAGGACCGCGTTGTTAAGCTTCCGCCGGGAGGCCCGCCGGACAAAATCAATGATATTGGGGTGGAGCAGCGGTTCGCCGCCGGTCAGGGTCAGATGGCCCACCCCGAAATCGGCAAGCCGGTCGATGGCGGCCAGGGCCTTTTCCTTGTCCACAAAAACCTTGGGCGTTTGTTTCCAGATATCACAAAAATCGCACTTGGCTATACACGCGTTGGTAACGGCAAATTCACAGCACTTAAGCCTGTTGGACAGGTAGTTCATCGCCAGATGTAAGTTCTTTCCCATAGATGTTTACAACCTCAGGCAGTATACCGTTTTACGGCGAAAAAGACAACGGCCTTAATTGACGCGGGGTTCCGCGGCGTGTAGAATGGGCGGACAATGAAGTCCGATATAGAAATCGCCCAGGAAACCGCCCTCAAGGAGATCCGTGAAATCGCCCTTGAAGCGGAAATCGGCGAAAAATACCTGGAACCCTACGGCAGGTACAAGGCCAAGGTGGATTACGGTTTTCTAAAAGATAATGAATCCAAAAAAGACGGTAAGCTGATCCTGGTAAGCGCCGTTACCCCCACCCCGGCCGGGGAGGGAAAAACCACCACCACCGTGGGCCTCGCCGACGGCCTGAGAAAACTCGGCAAAAGGGCCGTGGCCGCCCTGCGGGAACCCTCCCTGGGGCCCGTTTTCGGCGTCAAGGGCGGGGCCGCCGGGGGCGGATACGCCCAGGTGGTTCCCATGGAGGATATCAACCTCCATTTTACCGGGGACATGCACGCCGTCGGCGCGGCCAACAACCTCCTCGCCGCCATGACGGACAACCACATCTACCAGGGCAACAAGCTGGGTATAGATCCCCGGCAGATCGTCTGGCGGCGCTGTGTGGACATGAACGACCGGCAGCTCCGTTTCATCGTCGACGGCCTGGGGGCTAAGGCAAACGGGACCCCCCGGGAAGACGGTTACGACATCACCGTGGCCAGCGAGATCATGGCCATACTCTGCCTTTCGTCGGACCTGGGGGATCTGAAAAAACGGCTGGCTTCGATTATTGTGGGCTATACCTTCACGGGAGAGCCCGTAAGGGCCGCCCAGTTGAACGCCCAGGGCGCCATGACCGCCCTCCTTAAGGACGCCCTGAAACCCAATCTGGTACAAACCCTGGAACACACCCCCGCCTTTGTCCACGGCGGACCCTTCGCCAATATTGCCCACGGCTGTAATTCCGTCATAGCCACCCGGACGGCCCTTAAACTGGGGGATTACGTGGTTACCGAGGCGGGATTCGGCGCGGACCTGGGGGCGGAAAAATTCCTCGACATCAAATGCCGCGCGGCGGGCCTTGTCCCCGCCGCGGTGGTGCTCGTCGCCACCATACGGGCCCTTAAACACCACGGAGGGGCCGCACGGGAAGACTTAACAAAGGAAAACCCCGGCGCCCTGGAACGGGGGCTTCCCAATCTCCTCCAGCATGTGGAAAACATCACCGGCGTCTACGGCCTTCCCGTGGCGGCGGCGATCAACCGTTTCCCCCAGGATACGGAGGCGGAACTGAGCCTGGTGGAAAAGCGCTGCGGGGAACTGGGGATAAGGGCGGTAAGGAGCGAAGCCTGGGCCCGGGGCGGCGCCGGCGCGGCGGCCCTGGCGGAAGAGGCGGTACGGCTCTGCGAAGGGCCGTCGAAGTTCCGTTACTGTTACGGGCTCTCCGAAAGCATAAGGGAGAAGATCGAGGCCGTGGCGGTAAAGGTGTACCGCGCTGAGGGCATAAACATGCTGCCCGCCGCGCAGAAACAGGCCGCCCTGTTTGAAAAGCTGGGCTTCGGGCGGCTGCCCGTCTGCATCGCCAAGACCCAATACAGTTTTTCCGACGATCCGAAACTCTTAGGCGCCCCCCGGGGCTTTACCTTGACGATACGGAACCTCAGGGTTTCCGCCGGTGCGGGTTTTATCACGGCCCTGACCGGGGATATTATGACCATGCCGGGGCTGCCTCCCGTACCGGCGGCGGAAAAAATCGACGTGGACGGCGCGGGCAGGATTTCAGGTTTGTTTTAGGGCCCTTCCTTTGAGGAAGCACCGGTTCATTTTAGCTACGCAGGAGTTAAGGGAATGGAATTTACCGGTTTAAGCTGCGGGGACTTTGTTTCCCTCCTGGGGAGCAAAGCCCCCGTACCCGGAGGGGGCGGCGCAGCGGCCCTGGTGGGAGCCGTCGGTATAGCCCTGGGGAATATGACGGCCTCCCTTACCATGGGGAAGAAGAAATACGCCGCTGTGGAAGATGAACTCCGCCGCCTTAAGGAAGAGGCGGAGCGGCTTCAGGGGGAACTCCTGGACCTGGTACAGCGGGACGCCGAGGTCTTCGGGCCCCTTGCCGGGGCCTATGGCCTTCCCTCGGGGACTCCGGCGGAACGGGAGGAAAAGGCTCAGGTAATGGAGGCGGCCCTGCGGGAAGCCTGTTCCGTTCCCCTTTCGATCATGGAAAAGTGCGGCGAGGCGATACGGCTCCTGGAACAGTTCGCCGCCAAGGGCAGCCGCCTTGCCGTAAGCGACGCCGGCGCTGGGGCCCTGTTCTGCAAGGCCGCCCTGGGGGGGGCAAGCCTCAATGTGTATATCAATACCGCCGCCATGAAGGACCGTTCCGCGGCGGAGGAAATCAACCGTAAGGCTGATGTCCTGCTTGGGGAATACGAGGCCCCGGCGGACGGAGTATTCAAAAGCGTCCGGGAACAGTTAAAATAGCGGTATGGTCCAAATACTCAGCGGCAAAGAGACCGCCGCCGCCATGACGGAATCCCTGCGGAAGGACGCGGAGGAACTGAAGGCCCGGGGTATCCTCCCCGCCCTGGGCATTATCCGCCTGGGACGGCGGGAAGCGGACCTTTCCTATGAACGGGGGATAACAAAACGCTGTGCCGCCGCCGGGGTGGAGGTAAAAAGCCGCGCGTTGGCGGAGGATACCAGCGGGGAAGCCCTGCTGGACCTTATCGGCGATCTAAACGCCGACGGATCTATCCACGGAATCCTGATCTTCCGGCCCCTGCCCCCCCACATCGACGACAACGCGGTCCGCAACGCCCTGCTCCCCGCCAAGGATGTGGACGGCGTCACCGACGCTTCCCTTGCCGGGGTGTTTACCGGAAGCTCCCGGGGCTTCCCCCCCTGTACCGCCGAGGCCTGTCTGGAGATCCTCTCCCATTACGGCATAGACCCCGCCGGAAAACGGGCGGTGGTGGTGGGCCGCAGCCTGGTGGCCGGCCGGCCCGCGGCCCTGCTCCTGATGCACCGGCACAGTACCGTTACGGTCTGCCACACAAGGACCAGGGATCTGCCTTCGGTGGTAAGGGAGGGGGACCTCGTCATTGCCGCCGCCGGAAAACCGGAATTCCTTGGCCGGGAATGTTTTCGGGAAGGCCAGGTTATTGTCGACGTGGGTATCCATGCCGGACCGGGAAACGTCCTTTGCGGGGACGTAAACTTTGCCGAAGCGGCGGAAACGGCGGCGGCGATCACCCCCGTACCCGGCGGGGTGGGGGCGGTAACCCCCTCGGTCCTGGCGCGCCATGTGATAGAGGCCGCCAAAGCATCCGGCCCCTTCTGTTGCGCCGCCCCGGAAAATTGAGTACTATTTTTCTTTATAAGGAGTATCTTGTGTCCGGAGATTTTAAGACAATTCAGGATGAAATAACGGTTATCTTTTTAGGCCGCCTCAGGGAGGTATTCGGCGAAGACCTGTGGGCGGTACTGATCTACGGAAGCGCCGCCAGGGGGGACTACCGGAAGGACCTTTCCGACATCAACCTCCTGATCCTCCTTGAAAAAGCCCAGGCCCGGCGTATCGCCGAGGCGGGGCAAAAAACCGGGGCCTTCATGAGGAAGCGCCGGATAAGCCCGCTCATCATGACCAGGGAGGAATTTTATTCCGCCGCCGATGTCTTTCCCCTTGAGTACCAGGACATCGCCGAGGCCCACCGGGTTATCTTCGGGCAACTCGGGCCGGAGGATCTTTTTCCCAAAACCGTACACCTCCGCCACCAGATGGAAGAAAAGCTCCGGGGGGCGGTGGGGGACCTGCGTCGTATGCTGCTTGCCGCCGGGGGGAACCGGCGGCTTCTGGGGAAGCTCCTCTTAAACTGGTCCGGTGCGGGAAACACCCTTTTCCGGGGGCTCCTCCGGCTTAAGGGGGCGGAAAGCGCCGGCGCCGGGGGGCTGCTTGACGGGGTTTCCCGGGAATACGGCGTTTCCGTCAAGGGCTTCTCCGATCTGAACCGCCTGAGGGCAGGAGAAGTCGGCGGCAAAAGCACCGGACAGGGGGAAACGGCCCTTGAGCTGGCCGATTCCCTGCTGGATTCCCTGGTAAAACTCGCCGCCGCGGTGGACGCCATGGCGGAGGGGGAAAGCCGGTGAACGCCGTAAGGGGCCCCGCAAAGCGCCCGATCCTTCCCCGCCGCGTCCTTTGGATGGCTGTCCTTTGGGCCGCGGCCCTTTGGCCGGCCTCCGCTCCGCCCGCCCAGGCGGCGGAAAAGCTTCCGGAAAGCTCAGGTTTTGTAAACGACTTCGCCGGCGTCATGGAAGCCGCCGACAAACGGGCCCTGGAAGCCCTGGCCGCGGCCCTTGAAGAAAAAACCGGCGCCGAACTGGCGGTGGTTACCGTGGACTCCTACGCCCCCTACGCTTCCCTGGACGATTACGCCCTTGCCCTGGCGGAATCCTGGGGCATAGGCAAAAAGGGGGAGGATAACGGCGTACTCCTGATCCTCGCCATGCAGGAAAGGCGGGTCAAGATTGAGGTGGGCTACGGACTTGAGGGGGCCATCCCCGATTCCGCCGCGGGCAGAATCCTTGACACGGCCCTGCTCCCCGATTTCAGGCGGAACGACTTCAGCGGGGGCCTCGTAAAGGGCGCCGAAGCCATCGCCGCCGCCGTGGCCCGTGAAAAGGGCCTCGATCCCGCGGAGCTGAATCTAAGCGCCCCCGCCGAAGAAGCCCCCCAGGACAGGGAGGGCGGCGCCCTCTCTCTCATCATCACGCTCTGCGTGGTCTTTTTCATCTGGCCCCTGCTTACCCTCCCCCTGAGACGGCGGAGAAGGCGGGGCTTCCCCGTGATCTTCAATTCCGGCGCCTTCCGGTCCGGCGGCTTCGGTTCCTCAGGGGGCTTCGGAGGCGGGGGCTTCGGAGGTTTCGGAGGCGGAGGTTTCGGCGGCGGCGGGGCTTCCCGGGGATTTTAGCGCCCCCCGCCGCGCCTATGGCACACAAAGAGGAACCACTAAAGACACGAAAACCACGAAGAGAAGAATAGCGGGGGGCCAACAAAGGCACGGCAATCCCGTGATGTCTTACGTAAAAATCTAACCGAAGGGGTTGTGGAATCCCATGATAAAATCTAACCATGAGCCTTCGGGCAGTTAACGCTGCCGGGGGAATGTTGGACTAAACGGTCAAGA
>JAISRD010000175.1 GCA_031273835.1 Treponema sp.
AACCGCCGCAGGGCCCGCGCTTTAGCCGCCCGGATAAACGCCGGCGCGGTGATGATCAACGATCACCTCATGTCCCACGGCCTTGCGGAGACCCCCTGGGGGGGCTTCGGTGATTCGGGCCTCGGCAGAACCCACGGGGAGCTTGGGTTTAAGGAGATGGTCAAAGCCCAGGTGATTGTGGATGATATACTTCCCGGCGTAAAGCGGAATATTTTCTGGTATCCCTATTCGGAAAAGGTATACGGAGGGATCAGGGCCCTGGCCTCTTTTATTTCCGCTTCCCCGGGAAAGCGCGCTGCTTCCATCCCGAAGGTCCTGGGGATTTTTCTCAGGTACTGGAGCAAAAAGTAGGGGGTAAAAATGATAGTCATAGCCAATGATCACGCCGGACTGGAATTAAAGCGGGAACTCACCGGACTTTTTGAGGAACTCAGGCTTCCCTACAAAAATATCGGCACCGACAGCCCCGAAAGTACCGATTATCCCCGCTGGGGCTATAGGGCCGCGAAGCTTGTCGCTTCGGGGGAATGCGACAGGGGGATACTGATCTGCGGTACGGGGGTGGGCATGTCCCTGACGGCAAACAAGGTAAAGGGTATACGCTGCGTGGTCTGTTCCGATTGTTTTACCGCCAAGCTTTCGCGGGAACACAACGACGCCAATATGCTTGCCCTGGGCGCAAGGGTAGTCGCCCCCGGACTTGCCGCGATGATAGCCCGGGTATGGCTTGAGACCCCCTTTTCGGGAGGAGAGCGCCATAGCGGCAGGGTGGGGATGATCACCGCCGTTGAACAGGGCAGGGCGGACTTTTAAGGGGGCTCTTCCGCCCGGCATACTCCGCCTTCCTTAGGAATCCCGTAGAGCGGCTGTCTTTGTTTTTTTTGATGGTTATGATATATTGTGGTACAGGAGTCTGATGTTATGGTTAAAAAACAGATCTTTTTGCCGGGGCTGCTGCTTCTGGCGTTGATTTTTACGTCCTGCGACAGTTTTTTCAGCGACAGCTGGGGGCAGATGCGCGATTACGACCCCTCTAAAATTGATTTAAACGCCGGCAATCTGGATTCCTGGATTGAGTCTTCCATAGGAAACCCCAAACTGGCGGCGGCCCTGGCCGAGAAAATCAAAGCGACCGTGAAAAACAGCGCGGACAGCAAGGAAAGGGCGAAATTTCAGGAAGCGGGGGTAACCCTGGCTGTTGAGGCATCGGGAATAGGCGCCTCTATCCTCAGCAATGCCGGCGCCGCCCTGGGTGATATTGAAGATCTACAGGAAGAGGCCGTAATGGACATCCTCAAAAAGATCCAGGATGATTTTAAATCCGGCGGCCCCCAGGCGGCGGCAAGTCTTGCCGAAATAGTTAGTGTTCCCGGAACGCTGACCGGAAATACACAGGGCGGAACGCCTGAATTTGAAGGGAACTACGCCGGCACCGCAAAAGCCGGGGATGTGGGACAGGCCGTTCTTGTTCTGGCCTTAGCCGTATTCGGGGAGACCGGCGATGTAGAAGCTGAGATAGACAAATTAACGGAGAGCGGCAACCCGGCTGTTGCGGGCCTTCAAATTGATTCTGTTTCCGGCAGGATTAAAATCGCCGATGCCGATCCGGCCCCTGAAGCCGTCGCCCTGGCCGCCTATCTTAACCTTATTGCCGAGGATAATACCGGTAGATTCGCTGACAATCCCATTACCGACGCCCTCAAAAAGGCTTTTTCTCTATGACAGTTAAACCATCAAACCTAAAGGAAGCGGCAGCATGAAAAGGATATTTGTATTTTGCATGATGATACTGTGCGGGGCGGCGTCCTTTGCCCAGGAAGCCATGCCCCGGTTTGAAATACCCACAGCCCGGAGCAGCGGTATGGGGGGAACCCACACGGCCTATACGGACAATGTGTTTGCCCTTTTGGTGAATCCAGCGGCGATTATGCGGGTGGAACAGCGTAGTTTCTTTGCCCTCTCCCCTACCCTCTTCAGTCCTGAAAGTACCTTTAATTTGATCGGTCCCTTTATGGATGTGGCCAGGGGTAATCTGAGCGCCCTGGGCAGCGCGGCGGATACCCTTAGTAAAAAAAACGGAAAAGTACCCCTGGGTTTTGACATTAGGGAATTTCCCCTTTCCGTCGCCTGGGTGGCGGACGGCTTCGGTTTTGGCCTTTGGAACCGGGTTTTTGTCAATCCGAGTATCATAGGTACCAATGTGGTGCTTGACGCATACGCCGATGTAATACTGCCCGTGGGTTTTGCCTTTAAAATACTTGAAACCGATTCCCATACCCTGGATCTGGGCGTTACCGTAAAGCCCTTTGTACGGGTCAGGGCCCATGAAAGTGTAAGCATTACGGATCTTATGGATAATGCTGATTTTGTCGATGACATCTCCGTTCCCCTCATTGCCGGGGCCGGCGTTGATATGGGGCTCTTGTACCGGTGGGACATGGGGCTTCAGGCGGGTCTAACCTTTAACGATATTTTTACCCGTGGAGCTGCGGCGGGTACTATTGTCGGTAAGAAAACCAGTGACTATTACTACGTGCCCTTCTCTATGGACATCGGCCTGGCCTACGACTTCCCGCTCGGCAAATATTGGACGACCGCCCCCGGATTCCTGGGGAAAACCACCTTTACCCTTGCCGCCGATTACCGGGATCTGTTCAACATCTTCCAGCAGGACGATTATTCCAAGCGGAATGCCGCCCTGGGACTTGGTATTGGCTTTCAGATTGCGGTGTTCGACATGTTCAAATTCCGTATGGGGATGAACGAAATGCTCCCCGCCGTAGGATTGGGTTTTGATCTCGGGATCTTCGAGATTGACGCGGCCTATTACGGAAGGGAATTCGGCCTTGAACCCGGACAGCTTTCCGCGGCGGCCCTGGATCTCACCATCGCCATCCGGCCCGACGCGAAAAAGAGAACCTGGCCCTGGACGCAGGGTTCCGTTGTGGGCTTGTTTACCGGCAAAAAAGAAAAATAAGGCCCTTACAGGGTTTCTTCCCGCCACAGGGCTTTTCCGTCCCGGCGGCCCTCAAAGAAAACCGTCGAGGCATAGCCCGCCTTGAGCAGGGCCTCCCGGGCGTCTTCATAATGACCCCCCAGGTGATCGGCGGCATGGGCGTCGGCATTGATCGTTAAGGGTACGTCTAATTTCCTTAAAAACCCCAGCATCGCCGCCGAAGGATAGGGATCGGCGGTTCTTTTGCGTATCATCCCGCCGGTGTTTATTTCCGCAACGGGCCGCCGCAGGGCCCTTGTGCCGAGCCCTGCCTGAGTTTCCTCAAGTCCCGCCTCAGCGATGGCCGAAGCCAGGACCTCCGCCGTTTCTTCCAGTTCTTTAACATAGGCGGGATCCTCCGGGGAGAAAAAACCGAATTCCCCGTTGTTCTTTTTTACCAAATCAGGGTGGGCCAGTATGTCAAAGCCCCCGGACCGTATACAGCCGCGGTTCGTCCTGAAATACGCCTTGAAAAGCGCCCCGCCGTCGCCGCTAAAATGTTCCTTAAAGCCCGCAAGGAATTTTTCGGGGGCATTGTCCACGGCAAAGAGTTCCCCGTTTTTCGGCGAAACCACATAATGAACGGAACCGATGATATAATCCAGGGGCAGGGCTTGAAAGTCGTCGTCCGCCGGGCTGCAAAGGCCTTCAATGAAGTCTAGCTCCAGCCCCAGGTAGATCTTGATTTTTCCCTCCCAGCGCCGTCTTGCGTCAAGTACGGTTTCGATGTACTCATCCAGTTCTTCGTCCTTGAGGTGCCAGTCGGTTTTTATTCCCGTTTTTTTCCC
>JAISRD010000120.1 GCA_031273835.1 Treponema sp.
TCCCTAATCTCCCCGCCGGACATGAAAAAAGTTCCGCCCCCCCTGACGGTTACCCCGCCGCCAAGGCCCTCCTCCTCGGAGGCCTCATTTTTATTTTTCTCGATGATTACCCCTTCCCCGATCCGCAGGGTTCCGCCGTCCACCAGGACGAGGGGGGCGTTGTTGCCCCCCATCCCCCGGAGGGTGATGTTCTCCAGGGTCATCTCAACCCCCGGCCCCACGGTAAGCAGGGTCCCCGGATAGCGGAGGATGAGCTTTTTACCGTTGCCCCTGATAAGGACCTTTTCGGGGCAGTTGCCGGCGGAGCCGTAGGAGAGCGGCGGGGCGGGGGAGCCCTCTTCTTCGGAACCGGAGAGCTCATAAACGATTTCCCCCTGCTGAAAGGGGTTGTTGTTCATGTGGTTTACCGCTTCCGCCCAGGAAAGGGGTTCCTTCGGAACGGGGGAGGGGGAGGTAGAGGAGGATTCCAGGGGGATTTCGCCGGACCATCCCACCGGGTGGGGGCAGCCTGCAAGGAAAAGGGCCAGGGCCGCGGCCCCCGGCAGGACCAGCGCCGGGCAGGGTAGGGGGGGAAGAAGGCGCCGCTTCATGGTTCGAGATACCCCATATAATGAACCCTCGACTCTTCGCCGTAGACCAGAAAGCGGTGGAAATTGTTGGTCCCCGATAAATCACCCCCGACAACCGTTTTTTTAGGGGCGGCGGAGTATTCAGTTACGTCCAGGATGATGTTTGCCGCGGGGTTCGCCGTCAGGGGCCCGTCAACGTAGATAATAACGCTGTCCATACCCGAGGCCCCCCTTTTTCCCCCTACCGTATCCCGGGTTACCACCGCGGTCCCGCTCATGGTGAACTTCGCCGCATTATTCTCAAGGGCTACCCCTGAGCCGTAGTAGTCGTTAACGGCAGCATAACCATAGGCTGGATCATAACGAACCGATTTGACGATGTTATCCGAGATACTCCCCCCGGACATCTTAAATTCGCCGCTTACCGACACGCCTCCGCCTGAATGCAGGCCGATATTGTTCCTTATGCTTCCGCCCTTCATGGTAAAGAACTCGGCATGTACCCCGCCGGTGATCATCGCGGAATTCTCCTTTACCACGGCGGCGCCTGAAATTTCATGGCTTCCCATCCCCTCAAGGTACATTCCGCCGCCCCAACTCGCGGTGTTCTTGAGGATGGTCCCCCCGGTTAAAAAAACACCGCCCCCCGGGTCGGTATGGGCGTAAATCCCTCCGCCGTAACCGGCATAGTTATCCCTTAATTCCCCGCCGGACAGGTAAAAGGTTCCGTCGCCGGAGGCGGATAACGCGGCTCCGATGAATACCCCGCCGCCGTAATTGGCCCGGTTGTTGCTGATTTCCCCGCCCGCAAGGTAAAAAGACCCGGCGTTAAGGCATACCCCGCCGCCGGTCTGTTGTAGATTTTCATTGTCCCTGATAACTCCGCCCTTTTCAAGCAGCGCCGTTCCGCCGTCCACCGTAACGAGGGCGGCTTCATTACCGGTAAAGCCCTTGAGGGTGATGTTCCGCAGGGTCAGGGTAACGCCCTGCCCAACGGTAAGCAGGGACCCCGCCTCGGTAAGGGTAACGGTTTTACCATTGCCTTCGATAATAAGTTCACCGGGGCAGGAGAGGCCCCCCAGCAGGGGATCGACGGGCCCGCTGTTTTCATCGCTACGGCTGAGCTTATAAACAACGGGGCCGGCCACCTCCGCGTCGCTTTCAAAGCGGGATACCATTTCGGCCCAGGACATAAGGTACTCCGCTTCCCCTTCCGTTCCCCCCGACCACCCGACAGGGTGGGGGCAGCCTGAAAGGAAAAGGGTTCCCAGCAGCAGGGCGGCATAGAAGAGGGCGGAGCGCCCCGCGGCCCGTCCCGTGCCGGGAAAGTAAGGTTTCGTAAAGTCCGGAAAGCGTTTAGCCATAACGTTTTCAGTATATCACAGTATGCGTGAAAAACAAGGCGGGGCAAGAATTGTGTATAAAGCTTTTGTTTTCAACGCTTGTTTTATCCATAAGGATGGCTTATTTTATATGACATAGGAGAGAGAGCTATGAACGATGCCTGTTACGGGTGCAGCACCTGCGCCAGCGCGGATAAGCCCCTGGAAAGCTTTATTGCCAGTTTACCGATGGAGACGAGCCATCACCGGGTGGATAGCCAGGAAACCCACTGCGGATTCGGATTACAGGGGGTCTGCTGCAGACTCTGCGCCAACGGGCCCTGCCGTATTACCCCCGACGCCCCCAGGGGTGTCTGCGGCGCCGACGCGGATGTCATGGTAACCCGGAATCTGCTCCGGGCGGTTGCCTCCGGTTCGGGCTGTTATATTCATGTGGTGGAAAATACCGCCCTTAATCTGCTCCATACCGCCCGGGAACGGGGAAAGATCAAGGGGCCCGGGGCCCTGGAACGGCTCTGCGGCCTTTTTGGGGTAAGCGGGGGCGGCGAATGGGAAAGGGCCGAAAAGGTTGCCTCCGCGGTGCTTAAGGATATCTACCGGCCGGTCTACGAAAAGATGGAGCTGGTTGAAAAGATGGCCTATCCCCCCCGTTTCAAAAAGTGGGCCGGGCTGGGCATACTCCCCGGCGGGGCCGCCGCCGAGGTCTACAAGGGGGTGGTCAAGTGTTCCACCAACCTCAATTCCGATCCGGTGGATATGCTGTTTAACTGCCTCAAGCTGGGTATTTCCACGGGGATCTACGGCCTTACCCTGACCAACCTCCTCAACGACGTGCTGCTGGGGGAACCGGAAATCCGCCCCGCCACGGTGGGCCTGCGGGTGATTGACCCGGACTATATCAACATCATGATCACGGGACACCAGCATACGATGTTTGTCCGCCTCCAGGAAAGGCTTACCGAGCCCGATGTTACCGCCAGGGCCAGGGCCGCCGGGGCTAAGGGCTTTAAGCTTGTGGGCTGTACCTGTGTGGGCCAGGACCTCCAGCTCCGGGGGGCCCACTATACGGATATTTTCGACGGCCACGCGGGGAATAACTATACCAGCGAGGCGATCCTTGCCACCGGGGGCATAGACGCGGTGATTTCCGAGTTTAACTGTACCCTGCCGGGTATCGAGGGTATCTGCGACGAACTGCTCGTCAAGCAGATCTGCGTGGACGACGTGGCGAAGAAGGCCAACGCCGAGTACATCCCCTTTAACTTTGCCGAACGGGAAAAGCAGGCCGACGAGATCATCGACAGGGTCATCGCGTCCTATAAGGAAAGGCGTTCCAAGGTTGAATTAAGGCTCCAGAAGGATCACGGCTTTGAAAATACCATCACCGGGGTGAGCGAGGGTTCCCTTAAAAAATTCCTCGGCGGCAGCTGGAAGCCCCTGGTCGATCTCATCGTAAGCGGTGATATTAAGGGCGTGGCCGGCGTCGTGGGCTGTTCAAGCCTCGTTACGGGGGGCCACGACGTGCTTACCGTGGAACTGGTAAGGGAGCTTATCGCCCGGGACATCATCATCCTTACCGCGGGCTGTTCCAGCGGGGGTATTGAAAATGTGGGCCTCATGGTTCCCGAAGCGGCCGAGCTTGCGGGACCCAGGCTCAAAGCGGTATGCAAAAAACTCGGCATCCCGCCGGTGCTGAATTTCGGCCCCTGCCTTGCCATAGGCCGGCTTGAAATTGTCGCCACCGAACTTGCCGAGACCCTGGGTATCGACATGCCCCAGCTTCCCCTGGTACTTTCAGCGGCCCAATGGCTTGAGGAACAGGCCCTGGCGGACGGTTGTTTCGGTCTTGCCCTGGGACTGCCCCTGCATTTGGGAAAGCCCCCCTTCGTTACCGGTAGCCCGGTAACGGTTAAGGTTCTTACGGAAGATATGAAGAATCTTACCGGGGGGCAGGTGATTATCAACGATGATCCGAAGGCGTCGGCGGATATCCTGGAAAAGATCATCCTGGAAAAACGCGGGGCCCTGAAAATATAGGGGATTTTTACGCCATCCATGGCGAAAGAGGGTTGAAATGAAAAGGATTTTTATAGACAAGGAAAAGTGCGACGGCTGTAAGAACTGTACCATAGCCTGCATGCAGGCCCACCGGGAAAAGCCCGGCACGGTTTATGATCTGGACTTAAGCGATCCCGCCAATACCGCCCGCCACGAGATCTACGCCGTCGCCGGCGGCTATGTTCCGGTTTTTTGCCGGCACTGCGCCGTGCCGGACTGCGTCAATTCCTGCATGTCCGGGGCCCTGAAAAAAGAGATCGAAACGGGCCTGGTGATCTACGACAGGGAACGCTGCGGAAAGTGTTTTATGTGCGTGATGAACTGCCCCTACGGTAACGTTAAACCCGATTATACCCGGAAGCGGATCGTCAAATGCGATTTTTGCAGGGAGTCCCCCGAGGCGGAACTGGGGCCGGGCTGCGTGCGGGCCTGCCCTAAAAAGGCCCTCTGGGTGGAAGAAGTGTTTTGGCAGGAGGCAGCTTTATGAACCACATTATTATAGGCGCGGGCGCCGCGGGGGTTGCCGCTGCCAGGACCCTCCTTAAGGAGCTTCCCGGCGATACGGTAACGATGGTTTCTCTGGACGGGGAAGTGTACTCCCGCTGCATGCTCCACCGTTTTATTTCCGGCGAGCGGAGCGCGGAGAGCATTAACTTTATCAACGACGGCCTTCTAAGCTGTCCCCGTTTTAGCTGGATAAGGGGAAAACCGGTAACGAGGCTTGACGGCCCCTCCAAAACGGTTTTTTCCGGGGACGAAAAAACCGCCTCAGGCGATACGGTGATCATCGCCTCCGGGTCCAATTCGGTAACCCCCCCCATCGGGGAGCTTAAGACGGCGAAGAACGTCTTTGGACTGCGGCACCTTGACGACGCCAGGGCCATTGTGAGGGCCGCCGGGGGGGCGGAAAAAATCGCCGTTGTCGGGGCCGGCCTTGTGGGGCTTGACGCGGTGGACGGGCTTCTGGAACTGGGCAAAAAAACCGGAAAAAAGTTTGACATCACCGTGGTTGAAATGGCCCCCTCGGTGCTTGCAATCAACCTGGATCCCCACGCGGCGGCGGCCTATCAAAGGCTCTTTGAGGAAGCGGGGGTCAAGTTCCATATCGCGCGGAAGGTGGTCAATACCAAAAGCGATCCGGCGCCGGAGGGCCCCCGTATCAAGGCCCTGGAACTTGATACGGGGGAGACTATCCCCTGTGATTTTGTGATCCTCGCCGTGGGGGTGCGGCCCGCCATAGAATTCCTCGCCGGCAGCGGGGTCAAAACCGAACGGGCCGTGGTTGTGAACGACAGGCTCGAGACCTCCGTACCGGGTATCTATGCCTGCGGGGACGCCGCGGGGCTTTCGGGGATTTGGCCCAACGCCCAGGTACAGGGACAGACCGCCGCCAAAAACATAGCCGGCTGGAACCTCGACTATACCGACCGCTTTGCCGTAAAGAATACGGTGAATTTCTTCGATTTGCTGACCCTTTCCGTGGGGGCCCTTAATCCCCAGGAGGGGGACGAGACGCTTATCCGGGAGGATCGCAAGGGTTATCAGAAGCTCATCCTGAGGGAGGGCGTACCCGTCGGGGTGGTTTTACAGGGGGATATAGCCGGAAAGGGCTATTGGCAGCACCTTATCAAAAACAGGATAAAGATAGCCGGCCTGGGAAGGTCCCCCTGGAAAGTGAACTACGCTGAATTCTGGGGGCTTGAAAACAACGGCGAGTTTAAGTGGGTTCTTTGAGCCGTGAATGAGGGGAAGCTGTCCGGACAAATTTTCCAAATTGTCCGGACAGCCCTTTTTAGTACGCTCTTATTTTTTCTTTGCCGCCGCTTCCAGGGCGAAGATGTCCACATAGATGTCGTCAACAAACTTTTCAACATCCAGGTCCGCGGGGAGATAGCCTATTTTGGTTAATTCCCGGGCGAAATAGACGGCGTCATCCTTGGCGCGGGCCGCCGCCGCCGTGCCGGAATGCTGGTCGTAGTGGTAGTGCCCCAGGAGTTCCGTAACCAGGGCCGTATCATCGGTGGCTACCTTCTTTTCCTCGACCAGGATGCGGGCCGCCTCGGCGGGGTTGGCCCCGATCCAGGCCACCGCCTTATGGTAACCCCGTAAAACCGCCGCCACCGCTCCGGGGTTTTCCCGTACCAGTTTGCCCGATGCAAAGAGGAAGCAGCAGGCCCTTCCGGCAAAGAGGGGATGTTCGCTGATATCAACCAGTACCCGGTAGTTTCCCGTATTTTCCAGGGTTGTGGCAAAGGGGTCCCACAGGGCCGCCACGTCAACTTCCCCTTTTTCCACCGCCTGGGATATCTGATCGTTGGGGTAGGGGACCCAGGTAATCTCCGTCTGGGGATCGACGCCGCCGCTTCCCGCGGCCACCGAGGCCACCGACATGGGGGTTCCGCCGATTTCATCGACCGCGATGGTTTTCCCCCTTAAATCGCTCAACTCGACTATGGGTGAATCCCTGGGGACCAGTATTTTGATACAACCCTCATGCAGGCCGCCTATAAGTTTTACATCCAGGCCGTTATGCACCCCGGGGAAATACTGAAAATCACCGTTTTCTACTATTATTTTCCCCGCCGCCAGGGCCGCCCGTTCGGCCTCAAAGGTACTGCCGCTTACCAGATCTATTTTGACCCCCTCTTCGTCAAAAAAACCCTTAAGGCTGGCAATGGATGTGGGAGAACCGCAGGTTGATCCCCCATAGGCTATTTCATATTCGCCGTAGGGGTACTTGTTTTCTTCCGCCTTTTTACAGGCGGAGAAAGTACCGGCAAGAAATAGTGCCATTGTTACCGCTAAAAACCGTTTCATTTTAGACCTCCTAGTCCAATTATCAGAATTCATATAATTCCGATAAGTTTAATATGATATAATTTTAATGAAACCCTTTAGTTTCGTCAATAGCCCCTTGACATAAATGTTCCCCGTAAAAAGAGAAAAACCACACACCAGGAATATTTTCGTTTTGTCCCCGGCGCCCTGAGCGCTTATACCTTGTAATTCCTCCGCTTCCGTTCTATACTTTTTATTATGGTTGACCGGGTGTTGATAGATACGCTGACCCTGCAGGCGCGGGACTTTGCCCTGCGCTGGAAGAACCTCATACGCAAGGCCCCCCAGTTAAAACACTACAACGAGATGGACGACGCCGCCCTTGTCGAGGCGGATTCCCCCTTTTATCCCCTCCTGGCCCGCATCCTGGACCGGGGACTCGACAGATCCCTCCTGGGGGATTTCTTTGTAAAACTGGGAAAAAGCCGCATGGAAGCGGGATTTCCCATTTCCGAGGTGATCTACGCGGTTAATCTGGCCCAACAGGTAGTCATAAGCTACCTTATGACCGATTTTGTCCTGGACAGCACCGTAAAGATGTATCAGGCCATGGGGGTGGTGCATAAGGTGGCGGAATTCTTCCTGCTGGGCTGTTTTTATCTGACCAAGGGCTTTCTTGAGGCAACCTATAAGGGGATGAACCACGAAGCCGTGTCGGAGGAACTTTTAAGGAAGTATTTTAAGGACGATTTCTTCTTTAAGAACAACGACTGATCGTAACGCCGCGGGTTGTACGCCGGAAAGGGGTTGTTTTGGATATAGGCGAACGTTTGAACGAGGCCCTCAAGTTCCACACGGTTTTTACGGTGAAGTTTCCGGGTTTTGAAATTCCCGTCTCCGAAACGGTGGTCATAAGCTGGGTTGTCATGGCGGCCCTCATCCTGGGCGCCTTGGCGTTTACCCGGGGGCTTAAAACCGTGCCCAAGGGGCCGCAGGCCCTCCTGGAAGGGGGGGTGGAATTCCTGAATAACTTCGCCCGGAACTACTTCGGCAGGCGGGCGGAGGCCTTTGCCCCGTATATCGGGACTATCTTCTTGTTTCTGATCTTCGCCAATGTCATTCCCTCCCTCAGCCCCGTTTCTTTTAACCTCGCGGGCAGGACCTTTACGGCCCCCTTCGAGATAAAACCCCCGGCCCGGGACATTAACTTCGCCGCGGCCCTGGCGGTCATGTCCATACTGCTGGTGCTTTTCGCGGGCCTTAAAGCACGGGGGCTTAAGGGCTGGGCGAAAAACCTGCTCCACCCGGTGCCGCTGATGCTGCCCTTTAATCTCCTTGAGTATATCATCAGGCCCGCCTCCATGTGCCTGCGGCTCTTCGGTAACATACTGGGGGGCTTTATTATCATGGTCCTCATAGGCTCGGCGGCGCCCTTCATCGTACCCCCCGTTTTTTCCCTTTACTTTGATTTTCTCGACGGCATAATACAAGCCTTGGTATTTACCTTCCTCACCGTTCTGTTCTTGTCGGAAGCGGTGGAAACATGAAAGGAGCATAAAATGAATCTGAACTACCTTATCGGAGCGGGCATCGCTGCCCTGGCGGGACTGGGAGCGGGCATAGGCATAGGCATAGCCACGGGCAAATCCGCCGAGGCAATCGCCCGGCAGCCCGAGGCGTCTTCAAAAATACAGACGGTGTTTTTCCTGGGGATCGCCCTGGCGGAAGCGACGGCCATTTACGGATTTGTGGTTGCCATACTGCTTATCGTAAAATAAAATGCTCGATTTTTCGGTAACTTTTTTTATCACCATCATCAATGTTCTCGTTCTCTTTGTAATACTCAGGGCCCTGCTCTTTAAGCCCCTGACCAGGTTTATGAGGGAAAGGAGCGCTAAGATAAAAGAGGATATTGAGGGGGCCGAAAAGGACAAACGGGAAGCGAAGCTGCTCCTGGAACAATACGAAAAGCGCCTCGCCTCGGCGGAAGAGCGGGCGGGGGAGATCCTCCGCGGGGCCAGAGAACAGGCGGAAAAAGAGGCGGAACGCATAAAGCTTGAGGCGGCGCTGGAGGCGGAGCGTATTATCGCTGCGGGCCGCTCTCAGCTTGAGCTTGAGAAGGCCGGGGCTATGGCGGTCTTCAGGGCCGAGGCCGCTTCCCTGGTGGCGCGGGCCGCCGCCCTGTTCCTTAAACGGGAGATGAGGGAGGTGGACAGCCTCAAGTTTGCCCGGGAAGCCCTGAACGATCTGGCCCTGCCCGGCGGGGAAACCGATGTTTAGCCCCCGAGTCTGGGCCCGTGCCTTTCTTGCCGGGTCTCCAAACCCGGAGGACGCCTGCCTCTCCCTGGAGGTCCTGCGGGTCTATATTCACTGCGCCCTTGCCCTGCCCGGTTATATTTCAGGGAGGGACGGCGCGGACAGGCTGGACCTGCACATAGGGCGGGCCGCCGGGGCCGGTTTTATTTCCGAACCGGAGGAAAGGGCCCGCCGCTTTCTCGGCCTCATGGTGCGGAAGGGCTGTCTCCGTTACCACGGTAGAATCACCGCTGAAATTGAAAAAACCATCAATAGAAGCAGGGGCCTGGTTCAGGTGTTCCTTGAATCGGCCTTTGATCCCGGCGGGGCCCTTCTTGATTCGGTAAGGAAAAAGATCCGGGAGCAGGCCGGGGCCCGGGAGGTGGAAATAAAGACCCATACCGATCCCGGTTTGATAGGGGGCCTGCGGCTTCGGATCGGGGGCGTACTCTTCGATGGAAGCGTTAAAACGGGGCTGCAAAAAATGGCCGCCGCTTTGAGCGGAACCTAGGGGCGGGGGAAAGGATGGCGAATTTAGGGGACCTGGCCAAGGTCTTACAGGAAGAATTAAAGAATTGGGACGGCAGATCCGGCTCCGATACGGTGGGTTTTGTTACCCGGGTGGGGGATTCGGTGGCGGAGATCTACGGCCTGGACAGGGCGATTTACGGGGAACTGGTGGAATTTTCCTCAGGCGCCTCGGGTATAGTCCTCAATCTGGAAGAAGACGGGGTCGGCTGCGTCCTCCTTTCCGGGGAAAACCTTGTCAAAGACGGCGAAGAGGTACGGGGGACCGGAAAGGTTGTCTCCGTACCCGCGGGGCCCGGACTTTTCGGCAGGGTGGTGAACCCCCTGGGCTTCCCCATCGACGGCAAGGGGCCCATAGAAGCCGCCGAATTCCTTCCCGTCGAATCCCAGGCCCCCCCGGTGATAGAGCGGGGCAGCGTGGATACCCCCCTCCAGACCGGGACCCTTGCGGTGGACGCCATGATCCCCATCGGAAAGGGCCAGCGGGAACTTATCATCGGCGACAGGCAGACCGGCAAAACCGCCCTAGCGGTGGACGCGATTATCAATCAAAAGGGCAAGGACGTGTACTGCGTCTACTGCGGCATAGGGCAAAAATCCTCCTCGGTGGCGGCGATCATCCACAATTTGGAAAAACACGGCGCCCTGGAGTACAGCTTTGTGGTGCTCGCCTCCGCCTCGGATTCGGCGGCCCTCCAATACTTGGCCCCCTATTCGGCCTGCGCCATGGCGGAACATTTTATGAGGGCCGGAAAGGACGTACTCATCGTTTATGACGATCTTTCAAAACACGCCGTAGCCTACAGGACCATCAGCCTGCTCCTCCGCAGGCCCCCCGGACGGGAAGCCTTCCCCGGCGATGTCTTTTACCTCCATTCCCGGCTTCTTGAACGGGCCGCGAAATTTTCCCCCGAACGGGGAGGCGGGTCCATCACGGCCCTGCCCATCGTCGAGACCCAGGCGGGGGATATTTCCTCGTATATTCCCACCAACGTTATTTCCATCACCGACGGCCAGATCTTCCTTGATTCGGAGCTGTTTAACGCGGGTTTCCGCCCCGCGGTGGATGTGGGGCTTTCGGTAAGCCGGGTCGGGGGCGCGGCCCAGTCGAAGGCGGTGCGCAAGGTATCCGGCCGGCTCAGGATCGATCTTGCCCAGTACCGGGAAATGGCCGCCTTTGCCCAGTTCGGCAGCGATCTGGATAAATCAACTCAGGATAAGCTTGCCCAGGGGGAAAGGCTTATGGAGGTGCTTAAGCAGGGTCAGTTTTCCCCCTATTCCATGGAAGAACAAACCGCCGTGCTTTTCGCCGCGGTAAACGGTTATTTGATGGATATTCCCAAGGATGGGGTGATCCCCTTTGCCAGGGGTCTTCTGGATTACCTGAAGGGCCGGCATGGCGGAATCCTCGCCGCGATTAAGGAAAG
>JAISRD010000158.1 GCA_031273835.1 Treponema sp.
GTGGGGATCATGCCCCCCGGCGGGGCCACCCTGGAGCAGGCGGCGTCGGTTAAGCACTACCTCATGGCCCCCCCGGAGGACGGCGAGGGCCTGCGGCACTACCGTTTTACCCGGCGGAAGCGGGAGCGCATCGAGTTCGACGCGGCGGAGTCCGGCATGACCGCCTGGGTCTGCTGCCGCTACGAAAACCAGAAGGGCTGGACAGGGCGCTGGGGCCCCCCGGTGTCGGCGGTGATTCCCTAGGGGTAAGGGGAACCGCGGGACCACAGGGAGGGAAGAAGAGAAGATAACCGCTTGATGCTTCCCTTCTTTACTTTCGTCTTTTTCGTGCTTTTCGTGGTAAAAATTCCCCTTTTTGTGCGTAAACACTCACGACAGGCCCGCGGAAACGGGGTATTATCCGTTTATGCAGACTGTTTTTTTGGTGGACGACCATGTGATGATACGCCGGGGTCTGGAAGCCCGGCTCACCGCGGCGGGGCGTTTTCGTATCGCCGGGGAAGCGGCCGCCCTGGACGAAGCCCGGAGGCTGCTCGGGGCCCTGGAAGAGCCCCCGGACCTCGTCATCCTGGACCTGGAACTGGGGGACGACAACGGCCTTGAGCTTATCGGCGCGTTAAAAGAGCGGGGCGGGAAAATGCCCGCAATCCTTATCTATTCGGTATTTGAAGACCCCTTCCGCATACAGGCCGCCCTCCACGCGGGGGCCATGGGCTATGTCTCAAAGTCCGCGGGGGAGGCCGAATTCCTCGCCGCCGTCGACGCGGTCCTCTCAGGCGGCCCATGGCTCGCCCCCCATCTGGAACTGAAAAGCGCCGCCGCCCCGGACATCTACGCCCGCTTCACCCGGCGGGAGCGGGAAATCTTTGAACTGGTGCTGAAACGCCTCGACAACGCCGCAATCGCCAAAAAGCTCTCCCTTAAAACGCGCACCGTGGAAAACTACCTGAGCCGCATCTACTCCAAAACCGGCGCCGCCGCCCGGAGCGGCCTCCTGGACCTGTAGTCAAGCGGAAGGTTCCCCGGCTACGGGGATGGGGTATTCGCCGGTAAAGCAGCCCAGGCAGTAACCGGCCTTGTGGGCCTCCGTTGAGCGTTCAGGGTTGTTTGCCGCTTCACCGGGGTTGATCGATTCCAGCAGGCCCTCCACGCTGATAAACGCCAGGCTGTCCGCCCCCAGGGAGGCGCACAGTTCATCGACGCTGTTCATGTTGGAGATAAGGTCCTTGCGGTGGGGGGTGTCGATGCCGAAATAGCAGGGAAAGCGTACCGGCGGCGAACATATCCGTATATGTACTTCCCGTGCGCCGGCGGCCCTGAGTATGGAGACCAGGCGCCGCGAGGTGGTGCCCCTCACGATGGAGTCGTCGATAATCACCACCCGTTTATTTTTCACTTCACTTTCGATTACATTGTGTTTTACCGAGACGGCCTTTTCCCTGAGTATTTGATTCGGGGCGATAAAGGTACGGCCCACGTACTTGCTTTTCACTATCCCCAGGCCGAAGGGGGTCCCCGTAGCCCTGCCGTAGCCTATGGCGGCGGGGACCCCCGAATCGGGAACCCCTATGACCAGATCGGCCTTTACCGCCGATTCCCTGCCGAGTATTCCCCCCGCCCTGATCCTGGAACCGTAAACATCAACCTTATCAATGATACTGTCGGGCCGGGCAAAGTACACGTACTCGAAGGAACAGACCGCCCGGCGGGTTTTTTCGCTGAAGGTAAAGGAGAGGACATTGTCTTCGGTGATGATCACCACTTCCCCGGGTTCTATGTCCCGGACGAATTTCCCCCCCACGGCGTCGATGGCGCAGGATTCGCTTGCCAGTATCCAGTTGTGGGAAGCGTCCTTTCCGTCAAGTTTTCCGAGGCACAGGGGCCGTATCCCGTTGGGGTCCCGGGCCCCCACCAGGGCGCTGCCGGTCAGTACCACCAGGGCATAGGAACCTTTGATAAATTTGATCGTGTCGGTCAGGGCCTTTTCCAGGCCCTTCTTGTAATTTTTCGCGATAAGGTTGATGATCACTTCGCTGTCGCTTGAGGAGGTAAAGCCGACCCCGGCGTCTTCAAGAAGTTCCCGCACCACATCGGCGTTGGTAAGGGTTCCATTGTGGGCCACCGCAATGGAACCCAGCTTAAAATGGCTGACGAAGGGCTGGGCGTTTTCCACGCAGCTTGAACCGGAGGTGGAATAGCGGACATGGCCCACCGCGGCGGAACCCTTTAGCTGGGACAGCACTTCGCCGTTGAAAACTTCCCCCACAAGGCCCATGCCCTTGCGGCACTCAATTGCCTGGGCCTGTTTTTCCCCGGAGCTTCCCGCCGTCTGAACCGCCGCGATACCGGCGCTTTCCTGGCCCCGGTGCTGAAGGGAAAAGAGTCCGTAGTAAACGAGGGTGGCGGCGTTCTTTTTCGGGTCCGTACAATACACCCCAAAGACGCCGCATTCTTCATGAAGCTTGTCATGCTGACAATCTTCATGTTGAAGCTTATCTTCATCGCAGGGCGGCATCAGCCCATCCGTCTGAGTATTTCAATGTACGCTTCCTTAACGTTTCCCAGGTCCCGGCGGAAACGGTCTTTGTCGAGTTTTTCGCCGGTTTTGGCGTCCCAGAAACGGCAGGTGTCCGGGGAGATCTCATCGGCCAGCACAAGGGCGCCCTCCGCCGTTCTGCCGAATTCAAGCTTAAAGTCGATGAGCTTAATCCCGCGCTTACGAAAAAAGGAAGAAAGCGCCTCGTTGATCTTAAAGGTGGTCTTTCTGATTAATTCCAGTTCCTCAAAGGTGGAAGCCCCTATGGCGACGGCGTGATAGCCGTTGATCAAAGGGTCTCCCAGGCTGTCGTCCTTATAGGAAAGTTCGAAAACAACCGTTTTCAGGGCCGTTCCTTCGCTCAGCCCCAGCCGTTTTGCCATGGACCCGGCGGCAAGGTTCCGTACAATTACTTCCAGGGGGATGATCGTAACCTTTTTACAAAGCATGTCCCTGTCGTTAAGCCTGGCGATAAAATGGGTCGCTATATTTGAATCTTCCAGGAGTTTGAGGAGCCCCGACGCAATCTGATTGTTCAGCGTTCCCTTGTTTTCGATGCTTCCTTTTTTTTCGCCGTTAAAAGCGGTGGCGTCATCCTTAAAGCGGATAATCACCAGATCCTTAAGGGGGGCGCCCTTTTTATCCGTCACGGCATAGACCTTCTTGGCCTTCCCTTCGTAGAGTTTCTCTCCCGGTAAAAAAGCGCTTAGGTCCGCGGTTTTTCCGTATTTACCCATCATTCCTCCTGCAAGTCGGCGTTTTCGTTTTCTCCGGCAAAATCGGCTTTCATTTTTACGCTTGAGGCCGCCAGCTTTTCCTTTAATCCGGGGTATTTCAGGGCAAGTATGCGGCAGGCGAGATAGGCGGCGTTGGCGGCGTTATCTATCCCCACCGTGGCGACCGGTATGGGCCTGGGCATCTGCACTATCGAAAGGAGGGCGTCAAAGCCCCCCAGCCCCCCGGAGCTGATGGGTACCCCGATAACGGGGATGAGGGTACGGCTTGCGATGACCCCCGGCAGATGGGCGGCAAGGCCCGCGCCGGCTATGATTACTTCGGTCCCTTCATTTTCAAGTCTTTCTATCGTCTCGTCAAGCAGTTCCGGCGTCCTGTGGGCGGAAATAATGCGGGAGGAGAATTCCACGCCGAATTCCCTTAATACCGGGGCGACCTTTTCCATGACTGCGCTGTCCGACCGGGAACCGAAGATTATCGCGGCTTTCATCATTCCCCCTGTGCTTTGAGTATATTATTCCGTGTAGAGCTTCCGCAAGTGTTCAACATCGGCTCCCAGTTCCCCGGCTATATAGCGGTCCATGCCGCCGTAGTCCTCTATTTTAACAAAGGCCGCCCTAAGGTAGCTTTCCTGTACGGTCCAGTAGGGAACGGCCCGGGGATCAACTCCTGGGGATAAAAGCCGTTCCCGCAGGCAGAGGGCGGAAAGCAGATAATCTTCCATTACTGTTTCCCTATCCGCCCCCAGGGCGTGAAGCACCAGGGCCGCCGCCAGGCCGGTACGGTCCTTACCGGCGCTACAGTGAAAGAGCAGGGGGGCGTTTTCCGGATCGGCCAGGAGGGAGAACAGGACCCGGTACTTTTCAAGGGCCTCCTGGGGCAGGGCGGTATAGAGTTTTTCCATATCGGCCACAGCGCCCGAGGCGGTGGAAGCGTAGGTCCATCCCTCCTCGGCGGAATAGAGGGTACCCATCAGATTTCCCGCGTCGATGGGAAGTTCCTCAAGGCGCCTTACCGTACCGGGCATGACTTCGGGGGAGATTTTTTTTTCTTCCTCCGACCGGAAATCAACCACGGTTTTTATTCCCAGTTCTTCCAAGATGCGCCTGTCCCTGTCCGTGTGGACGGCAAGCTCGCCGGAACGGTAAAGCAGGCCCCGTTTTACCTGTTTGGACCCCCCGGCGGCGATCCGGCAGGTTCCCAGTTCACGGGCATTGGGTATCCCTTTGAAGGGTATTATTCTTTGCTGATTAAGAGCTAAGGCAGCGGCTGTGTTTGTTTCCATGAATTTACGGATAAGTATATCCTGAAAACCATCTTGAGTAAACCGGATAAGCCGTGCTTTAATGGGGTATGAAATTTGACGAGGAAAGTATAAAAAACCGGATACGAACTTTGCTGGAGGAGATCCATACCGAGGCCGATCCGGAACTTTTGAACCGGTGCCGAGCCGTTTTCCGGCGGGAGGTTTCCTTTTTCAGCCGTTCCTATATGGCCGCGTACCTCCTGCTTCTGGCGGACCAGGATACAAAACGCCCGGCCGGGCGGGAAGGCAAGAAACGGCCCTCCGGGGGCGAGTGGAATTCCGCCGGGCGTTCCCAGGGGCGGGGGGCCGGAGATTCCGCCGGGCGGACGGCGGGTGAGGCGGCTTCGGCGGGGCGGGCCCAGGAAGAATCCCGGACGGTACTCCCCGAGGAAGAATCGGTACGGCTTTTTATCAGCGTGGGCCGCAACCGCAAGGTATTCCCCCGGGAAATTCTGGCTCTTATCAATGCCAAAGCCCAGATAGCCAAGGATGATGTGGGGATAATCCGTATTCTGGACAATTATTCCTTTGTTCAGGTACGGGAAGCCGCCGCCGAAAGGATAATCGGGGCCCTTTCCGGGCAGAATTTCCGGGGCAGAACCCTGACGGTGAATTACGCCCGAACCAAACGGGACGGGGACGACGGAGAAAGCGCCGAAACGGGGAACGGGGACCTTCCGGGGGCGGACGGGGAATAATGGTAAACCAGCTTTGCGTGGGGGAACTTAAGACCAACTGCTGGATCATCCCCCTGCCCCAGGACGGCGGCTGCATCCTGGCCGATCCCGGCGGGGAAAGCGGGCGCATCATCGACAGGCTTGGAAAGCTCCGGCTTGAGCCCCGCTTTATCGTGCTGACCCACACCCACTTTGACCATATCGGCGCGCTGGCCGGAATTGCCGCCGCCTATCCGGAGGCCCGGGTTGCCGTGCACCGCCTGGAGGCCGCCAGGATAGGCGGCGGCGGCCTTGAACTGCAGCGCCGGGAACTGGCCGCCCTAGCCGCCCTTTCCTTTCTGGACGCGTTTCAGGGGCCCCTCCCCGAAGCGGGGATGCTCCTTGAGGAGGGGGATACGGTGGGGCCCTTTACGGTTTTCCACCTCCCCGGCCACAGCCCCGGTTCCATCGGCCTTTTCCGGGGGGACGAGAAAGTTCTTATCAGCGGGGACACCCTTTTCTGCGCCGGAGTGGGGCGGACGGATCTTCCCGGCGGGGACCAGGCCCAACTCGAGCTGAGCCTTCAGCGCCTCTTTGCGCTGGACGGGGACGTTCAGGTATATCCCGGACACGGGCCCGCCACGAGCATACGCCGTGAGCGGAACCGCTATACGGAAGCGGCGCCGTAACGCTTAAGCCGGCGCTTCAGTTCTTCCCCTTCCATGACGCCCTTAAAACGGACCATACTCCTCCCCTGAAGGCATTTAAGGGCCGCCTCAATAAGATCCCAGCGGGAGGACTCAATTATAAAAGGGTACCTGGTGATATCCGGATAGAACAGGGCGAGCCTTGTAAAGGCGCTTACCTTTTCCGGGGAAAGGCTCTTGTCAAAACTCACCGCAACGGGACCTGATCCCGCCCCGTCCCGGAGCAGTTCCACCGCCTCATCGTAGTCCCCCTTTTCGATAAACGCCGAAAGTCCGGTGGGAGGAAGCGGCGTGGTTTTGACGGGGGGCAAAAGTTCCAGCCCGGAAAACCCCGCCGGGATATACTCCGCGGGACCCGCGGCGTCCGCGCCGCGGGCGGAGAAGGGACGCGGCGCGTATCCCCGGGCAGCCTCCGCAAGAGCGGCGATATGCTCAGGGGTTGAACCGCAGCAGCCCCCCAGGATATTTATGAGAGACTCCTTCATATAACTTTCCAGCGAGGAGGCCATAATCCGCGGGGTATGGTCATAGATCCCGGCGGCGTTGGGGAGTCCCGCGTTGGGATAAACGCTGACCGCGCAGGGAGCTATGCCGGCGAGGGTCTTTATATGGGGCAACAGCTTATCCGCCCCGAAGGAACAGTTAAAACCCGCCGCGAAGGGCCGGGCGTGCAGTACCGCCGCGAGGAAGGCTTCGATGGTCTGGCCCGTGAGGAGTCGGCCCGATTCATTCAGGGTGGCGGAAAGCATGACGGGTTTTTCCACCCCCCTTTCCTCAAAGAGGCGGAACAGGGCGGCCAGGGCGGCCTTGGCGTTGAGGGCATCGAAGATCGTCTCCACCAGGAAAAAATCAACCCCCCCATCGAGGAGTCCCCGGGCGTTTTCATAGTAGGCCGCCTCAAGTTCATCCCAGCCTATGGCCCGCGCCGCGGGGTCCGCCATATCGGAGGGGATGCTTCCGCTTTTGGCGGTGGGCCCCATGCTTCCCGCCACGAAGCGCGGTTTTTCCGGCGTGGAAAAGGAAGCCGCCTCGGCAGCGGCCAGGGCGGCGGCGGCGGCGCTGATTTCGGCGGCCCTGTCCGCAAGGCCGTAATCGGCGAGGGAGACGGGGTTTGCGTTAAAGCTGCAGCTTTCAATAATGTCCGCCCCGGCCTGGAGGTATTCCCTGTGTATCGAGGAAATCAAATCGGGCCTGGTAAGGCAAAGCTCGTCGTTACAGCCCCGGTAAGAGGGCAGCTTTGCCTGGATCAGGGACCCCATGGCGCCGTCGAGGATCAGGATACGGCGCTTTACTTCGCTTGTTATATCGGGTTTTTCCATGGGGCTATTATGCCTCATAATCGTCCGCGGCGTCCACGCTATGGCGAAATTTTATACTTTCATCGTCCAAATAACTTTTACCCCAGGACTTTCGGCCCGACTACCGTAATGCCTCACTATAAATTCTAACCCTGGCGACTACTTGACTTTTCTTCGCAAGGTATTTAGACTAATACACGAAAAGCTGCGGCTCCTACGGGGGCGGGCTGCTATTCCCCCAAGGGGAAAGTATTTCAAAGGATTGTATGGCAAAGAAACTTTATGTAGGAAACCTTTCCTACCAGACCGGAGAGGACACTCTCCGCAGCTTTTTTTCCGAATTCGGGACTGTTGAGTCGGTTAAACTTATTACCGACCGGGATTCCGGCTATTCCAAGGGCTTTGGTTTTATTGAGATGAGCAATGATGATGAAGCCCAGGCCGCCATTGCGGGCGCCAACGGCAAGGATTTTGACGGCCGCAAGATTAAGGTTAACGAAGCAATCGATAAACCTCGCCGCTAGGACCTGGTAATCCGCACATAATACATAAGGATCTGTTCCGGCGTTGCGGAGTTTTCCCCGTGCCGGAAACAAAAAACCCGCCTTAAAGAGGATTTTTTGTCTTTTCCGCTTCATTTGTCCCGGCAGATCCCTGGTTTTCATGGGCGGATTCCGTATTTCCACTCCTCATAAGCCTGAAGGAAATGCCCCGGATTTCGTCGGGCAGGAGGCGGGAAAATTCATCCAAGAGTTCCCGTTGTTTGGTTTGTAATAACTGAATCCAGCCGGGATGATCCGCCTCCACAAGCAGTATCCCCCGTTCCAGGGCGGCGATGCGTGAATGGGCCGCCGCAGCGGGGAGGCCGCACTTCGTGCTTACCCTTTCCCAGGAAGAAAAAAGCTGCGAATAGGTCCCGGCTTTTTGCAGGACTTCCTTGTCAATAAAAGCCTCCAGGAGTCCGCCTATGCGCTGAACATTCACGGGCCTATCACTCCTTCTTTGACCGTATAGGTCAGGGTATCAGCGTCCCGGTAACCCTGATAGGGTTCTTCGGGCAAAAAAGTAAAAAAAGCCTGTTCATATACGGGCATGGTCTTTAAGAAACGCCGCCGCTTTTCCCCGTCCAGTTCCAGCAGTACGTCGTCAAGCAGAAGTACCGGTGTTTTTCCGGTCATATCGGAAAAACACCGGGCCTGGGCCGCCCGGAGCAGCAGCGCCAGGAGACGACGCTGCCCCGTGGAGGCCCGGGCGGCAAATTCCCCGCCCCGGCGGACAAAGCCGTAACGGTCCCGGTGGGGGCCTGAAAGGGTAAGGCCCCCCGCCATGTCCGCCTCGCGGCGCTTAAACAGCAGTTCCGCCGCTTCATCCGGGCCGCCGCACTTCCATGACGGTCCGTAAACGACGCCTATATCCCCTAAACCCGACACTTCCTCGTAAAGGGGACCGAACAGGACGGAAAAGCGCCGGGCCGCGGCTTCCCTCTTTTCCATAAGGTTAAAGCCGTACTGGGCAAGTTGGGGGTCCAAAGCATCAAGCACTTCCATAGTGCGGGGGCTCCTGTCAAAATTCAGCTTCGCCTCTTTCAGCACCGCGTTACGGGTCCTTAGAATACGCCGGTATCTGCGCAGATCATCGAGATAAACCAAATCATACAAACTTTGGGTCTGATCAAAAAACCAGCGTCGCCTTTCCTGAGTACCCGAAACAAATTCCATATCTTCATGGCAGAACACCACGCAGGGAGAAGCCTCCAGAAGATCCCTGCGGTCTTCAATTTTTTTCCCGTCCAGCGATATGGTTTTTTTTGAGTCTTCATATTTAACGCTTATCTGTCTGTTTAAAAAAGAACTGTCTTCAAAGGAACCGGTTCTCGCGGCGGCGGAAAAGGCCCTTTCCTCCAGACGGACAAGTTCAGAGTCTTTAACCCCCCGGAAGGACGATCCGTAAGAACAGAAATAAACCGCTTCGAGAAAATTTGTTTTTCCCTGTCCATTTTCCCCCACAAGAAAGACATTCTTTGCTCCGGTTTCAGTATCGGCATCGGCAAGATTACGGAACGCCGCTGTCCGCAGGGAAAGTACCGCCATATAAGGGCCAGGGATTAGTCAAGCTGCATGGGCATGATGATATGAAAAAAATCCCTTTCCGGTACCGGTTTTATGGTTATAGCCTTGGCCGCTTCGGTAAAATGTATGCTGATTTCATCACTATCCATTACCTTAAAAGGCTCCTCTATATACCGGTAATTAAGGGCGATAGAAACCTCCTCCCCGTCATATTTACAGGGTATCTCTTCCTTGGCGTTTCCTATATCGCTTTCCTCGGATGAAACGGACATAGCCCCCGGAAGGAGGCCTAAATAAATGCGCCGTGACTTCTGTTCCACCAAAAGAGAAACCCTCTTAAGGGCTTCCAGCGTCTCAATACGATTCACCGTAAATGAATAAGACTGATTTTCCGGGATAACCCTTTTATAATTTGGAAACTGCCCTTCAATTAACACCGACGACAGATTATAAGTACCAAAACGTATAAAAATTATCTTGTCGGTAATGGAGATCTCTAAAAGGCCCTCGTCTCCCGACCTTTTTATAAGCACATTAAGAATCTTGGGAGGAATAATCACCCCGTCAAAATCGGGAATTTCCGCCTTAACGGGCTTTTCAATATAAGCGAGCCTCCTGCCGTCGGTGGCCACCATTATAAGGTTTTCTCCCTCTTTCTTAAAGAATACCCCGTTCATAAAATAACGAGTTTCATCATCGGAAACGGCAAAAACCGTTTGAACCACCATTTCCTTAAACTCCCGGACGGGTATTTCAAACAGATTATCCCTGTTAACAGCAGGAAATTCGGGGTATTTCTCCGAAGCGATACACTTTAACTGAAATTTAATCTTCTTAGCGGCGGGTTTTATCACGATATTCGTTTCATTCTGCTCAAATTCCATTTCACCATCGGGGAGTGAGCTAAGAATCCCCAGGAATTTTTCGCCAAATACCGTGGTAGATCCCTTTTCCTTGGCTTCAATAGGAACCCTGGTCTCAAAATTAACCTTAATATCCGTAGCTTTAATGAGAAGCATATCGTCTTCAACGTCAAGATAGATGTTAGACAGAATGGAGATGGCGTTTTTTGAGGCTATAATCTCCTGGGCAATGGATATTTCCTTCAAAAGTACGCTTTTTTCACAGATGAATTTCATACACAACCTCTTATATTATGTATAATAATACAATAATAGTATTAGTAATAGGGTCCTCTAAAAAGTGGAAAAGGAGATTAATTTGTTATGGGGTAAAGAATTATAGTTTTAACGAATATCTTATAAGATTCCCCTGTTTCTCCACATAAGCACAAATTCATCCTTTATTCACTTTCTTTCCTCTGTATAATAACATTTTTTAAGACTTGGCGCTATACTCCTTTATATTTCTTATAAGGCGCTGTATTGTGGATTCCAGGGAAGGATTGGATATGAGTCTTTCCTCGATTTTCTGACATGCGTGCATTACCGTAGTATGATCCTTTCCGCCGAATTCCTGGCCTATTTCGGTGGTCGTATGTTCGGTTATGTCCCTGATGATGTACATGGCCAGTTGACGGGGAAAAACTATACTTTGGGTCCTTTTTTTCCCCTTTAAATCATTCGGAGAAAGGTTAAATTCTTCGGCTACCACCCTTTGTATTATATCAATGGACATATTTGACTGTCTGGGGGAAGCGAATACGTCCTTGAGCCGTTGTCGGGCAATTTCTACGGTTATGGGTTTTCCGATAAGCTTTACATAGGCTGTCAGGGTATTGAGGGCCCCTTCCAGATCCCGGACATTGGTGGAAATATTCTTAGAGACCAGGTCAATTACATCGTCGGGGATGACGATACCCAGGGTTTCGGTCTTTTTTTTAAGTATGGCGCAGCGGGTTTCATAGTTGGGGGGCTGGAGATCCACGTTAAGCCCCTGACCCACCCTGGATCGGAGCCGGTCGTTAAAGTCCTTAAGATCCGATACGGGCCTGTCACAGGTAAAAACTATCTGTTTTTTTGAATCTGAAAGGGCATTGAAGGTATAAAACAGCTCTTCCTGGGTGCCGTCCTTCTTTTGCAGGAAGTGTATGTCGTCTATAAGAAGAACATCCGCATAGCGGTATTTATTCTTAAAAGCCGCCTTGGAACGCTCCGTTTCATGTATGGATGCGATAAATTCGTTGGTAAAGGTTTCCGCGGAGGTATATATTACCTTCAGGTCCGTATGGGTGTGGACATAATTCCCTACGGCCTGCATTAGATGGGTTTTTCCCAGACCGACCCCGCCGTAGATTAGAAGGGGATTATAGGCCTTGCCGGGATTACGGGCAATAGCTTGGGCGGCATTGGCGGCAAAACTGTTGTTATCCCCCACCACATAGGTTTCAAAGGAATAATCGGTCCTTAATTGGGGATGGGGATCCCTTGAGGGTTGAACCGGGGCGGAATTCTCCGTTTTCGGAGGAAAAGAGACGATTTCCGGACTTTTTTCGCCGTTTTCAGGCGGAGTTTCGCTTTGTTTATCCCTGATAACCAGGTTCAGCATCACCCTTTTGCCTATAAGTTCCTCTATTTTTCCCTCAATATAGGCCTGATAACGTTTTTTTATCTGATCCAGATAAAACATCGAAGGCACGGAGACGGTGAATTCCCGTTCATTGGCCTCCTGCAGCTCCAAATTAAACCAGGCCAGGAATTCCTGCTCATCAGTTTCCTTTTTGATCAGGTTTATGGTTTCATTCCAGATTATTTTATAATCACCGGCGTCGGACATGGGAAAACATTATCCACAATTTTATCACAATTGAAAATACGCAGCCTGTGGAGAGCAAAAGAAATTTTCGCTTTCCTCTCTTAATACATGATAAGTAAAAACAATATAATTCCTTGCAGTATAAGGAATTAGTAATTTAAAACAGTTTATTTACGATGCTCTTTACCAAGCTTCGGATCATTTTGACCCGGTCTTTGGGAATTCACCGTTTTTGTCCACAAGTTTTCCACATGAAATCGGCGTTCTTTTTGACAGGTTCTTTTTCTAACGTAGCCTTTTTCCTCTTTTTCAGGTATACCTACAGCCAGTAGCTTAAAAACTGGGGATACATATATGACTAAAAAGCGGCTTTTTCGGGAGAAGGGGAAGGCGTTTATACCGTGGTCCGGTAAAACAAGGCAAGCCTTAGGACGCCGGTTAATCTTATTCATAATCCTCATAACCCTCATACTGGGCGGCGTTAGCCTTACCGCGGGATATATCATCGTCAGGGGCATTATGGAACGGTACTATACCGATTTCGGACGGAACCTCGCCGGAACCACCGCCGCCCTTATTGACGGAGATTCCATAGACCGTTATCTGTCTACCCTGGTTACCGATCAGCAGTATGAAGATACCCTGGATCTTATGCGGATACTCCAGAAAGAAAACGGGATCCTGTACCTTTATGTCATCAAAGTAAGCTCCCCCACTATGACCTACTTCGTCTATGACAGTGATGAAAATAACCCCCTTCCGCTCGGGCATCCTGACCCCTGGCAGGAAGCTTACCTGGAATGCGGCGAGAAGATGTTCCGGGGCGAAGAGGTCGAGCCTATTATCAGCGACGGGCCCTACGGCTGGATTATGACTATTTATGAACCGATCTACGGAAGCGGCGGCGCCGTTATGGGCTATGTGGGGCTTGATTTTTCCATGGATAGAATCGCGGGGGAATACCGGAACTACCTTCTCTACCTGGGAATTGTCGTTGCCCTGGTAATCGTGGTCTTTTCCACACTGTACGGTGTTTTTATCCGCGAAAGGATCATCGTGCCCATCAACACCATAACCAGCGCGGCCGGCGAATTCCTGAGTTCCTCGGGGAACGGGCCGTCCGGTATTGCCTCCCTGGACATCAGGACCAACGATGAACTGCAAAGTCTGATGGAAGCCCTGCAATTTATGGAACAGAAGATAAACCACACCATTGAAGAGCTTATAAAAGCGGAGGAGTCCGCACGGACCGCTTCCCAGGCCAAAAGCGCCTTCCTGGCCCGGATGAGCCACGAGATACGCACTCCCCTCAATGCTATCCTGGGCCTTTCGGAGGTGGAACTCCAGGACCACCTTCCCGGCAGGACAAAGCTCAATCTGGAAAAGATATACAGCTCCGGCTGCACCCTCCTCGATATCGTCAACGACATTCTGGACATATCGAAGATCGAGGCGGGCAATTTTGAGATAAGGCCGGTGAATTACGATACGGCGGGGATTATCAGCGACACGGTACAGCTTAATATCGTGCGGGTGGGTTCCAAGCCCGTCGAGTTCAGGTTAAAACTGGCGGAAACCCTTCCCCGCCGTCTCTGCGGGGACGAACTGCGGATCAAACAGATACTGAACAACCTCCTCTCCAACGCCATAAAGTACACCGAGCAGGGGGAAGTTACCCTGGAGATAGACTGGGAACGGCAGGGGGATACCGCGCGGCTGCGTTTTGCGGTACGGGACACGGGAAAGGGCATCCGGCAGGAGGAACTGGGGAAGCTGTTCACCAAGTACACCCAGCTGGACACCATGGCGAACCGGAAGATAGAGGGGACGGGGCTGGGGCTCTCCATCACCAAGGGCCTGGTGGAGATGATGGGCGGAAGCATCACCGTGGAAAGCGAATACGGGGCGGGGAGCGTCTTCGAGGTATGGCTGCCCCAGGAGATAGAGGACGAGGCCCCCCTGGGTGAAGAGGTGGCGGAACAGTTGAGGAGCTTCCGGTTTTACGAGGACCGGAACCGGCGTGGAAATATTATCCGGTACCATATGCCCTACGGGAAGGTTCTGGTGGTGGATGACGTGATGATGAACCTGGACGTGATAAAGGGCCTGATGATGCCCTACGGGTTACAGGTGGACACGGCGATGAGCGGGCAGGAAGCGGTGGAAAGGATACGGTGCGGGGAACCCCGCTATGATCTGGTTTTTATGGACCACATGATGCCCGAGATGGACGGGGTCCAGGCGGCGCGGATCATCCGGCAGGACCTGGGGACCGACTATGCCCGGAACATACCGATAGTGGCGTTAACGGCGAACGCCATAGCGGGGAACCGGGAATTGTTTTTGAACAGCGGATTTAACGACTTTATCTCGAAACCGATAGACATAAAGCAGTTGGACGTGGCGCTGAACAAGTGGGTGCGGGACAAACAGAGCGAGGAGACCTTAAAAGAGGCGGAGGCGGAAACTCCTGGGGAAGCGGGAAAGGCGGCAGGGGAAGCGGGGAAGGCGGCAGAGAAAGCGGGAAATGACGGGGGCGGGGACACGCTGTTTTTCGAGCGGGAGACGGTAAGGGGGATAGATTTTGCCGCGGCCCGTGGGCTGTACGGGGAGAGCGCCGCGGTTTACCGGCGGGTGCTTAAGTCCTTCGCGGCGCATACCCCCGCGCTGCTGGAAGCGCTGGCGGATCCCGGCGGGGAGACGTTGGCGGAGTACGCGATAAAGGTACACGGCCTCAAAAGTTCCTGCGGGGCGGCCTGCGCCGTGGAGGCGGCGGCCCTGGCGGAGGACCTTGAGCGGGCGGCGAAGGCGGGGGATCTTGATTTTGTGCGGCTGCATCACGGGACCCTGGAAAGGGAGGTGCGCCGGCTCATAGGGGAACTCTCGGAGCGTATCGGGGAAGGGGAGCGGGAAGGGCCTGCGGTGGAGAAGGAAGAGCGGCCCGGCCCGGACCGAGAACTGCTGGGCCGTCTGGCGGCGGCCTGCTCGGAATACCGGACCGGCGAGGTGGAGAAGCTCCTGGGGGAACTGGGGAAGTACCGCTATGAGAGCGGCGGGGAACTGGTACGGCGGCTTAAGGAAGAGGCGGACAGGTTTGAATATGACGGGATGCGGGACCGGCTTGAGGATTTTCTGGCACGGGACGGTAATTCCGCTTTGTAGTAAAGGAGGAAGGCAATGAAGAATATACTGAGCTTTACGGTAAGGGACCAGGACAGACAGGGCTGGCTCGGCCTTGCCCTCATCCCCGGAGGAATGGTTTTCTGCCTCCCCGCTTTTTTTATCGGCGGGATGCTGAGCGGGGGCCTTTCCCTGGGGGGCGTAGCCTTCTGCCTTATTACGGGCTTTTTTATCCTCTTTGTTTTAGGCGCCCTGGTGGGTATACAGAGCTGCGATACGGGGCTGCCCTCGGCGGCGATAAGCGCCGAAGGCCTGGGGGTCCTGGGGGCCCGCTTTGTTACCGCCCTCCTCCTCTCCGTTACCAGCGTGGGCTGGTTCGGGGTACAGGCCGCGGCCTGCGGGACCTCCTTCGGCGTCATGACGACGGAAATACTGGGAATCGCCGTCCCCGCATGGGCCGGCACGGTCTTTTGGGGGCTGGTGATGACCTTTACCGCCACGCTGGGTTTCAGGGCCCTGAGCTTCTTAAGCTATATCATGGTTCCGGTACTGCTTTTGACCCTCTCGTATGCCCTTTACGCGGTGTTTGCTTCCGGAACCGGCGGCATGGCCGCCCTGCTGGCCCACCGCCCCTCCTCCCCCATATCCCTGGGGGCGGGGATATCCGTCGCCGTGGGCGCCTGGGCCATGGGGGCCTGCACAACCGGCGACTGGTGCCGCTACGCGAAGGACCGGAAGGGGCTTATCCTCTCCCTTTTTATCGGTGTGGTGGTCAAGGGCTTTGTGGTGTTTTTTGCCGGCGCGATTTTCAGCGTCGCCGCGGGGAAGGCCGACATAAGCGCCCTGCTGGCCGGTATGGGACTGCCCGCCATGGCCCTGGTTACCCTCGTCCTTTCGGCCTGGACTACCAATATGATGAACGCCTACTCAGGCAGCATCGCCGTTTCGGTACTCCTGGGGATTGAGGAGAAGCGCTTCAGGCTTACCGCCGCCATAACGGGGATTACCGGAACCGCCCTGGGAGCGGCGGGGATCCTCGCCCCCTATTTAGGCTTCCTCGGCCTCCTCTCCTCCCTGGTCCCCCCCGTTGCCGGTGTGATCATCGCCGCGTATCTGGCCCGTATCCTCCGCCGCCGGAGGGCCGCAAAACAGGACCTTAAGGCTCCGTCTCCCCCGGGCGTCCCGGCGGAACTTCCGGAGGGCTTTATCCTCCGTCCGGGCTTCCATCCCCCGGGCCTCGCCGCCTACGGCTTCGGGGCGCTGACCGCCTGGCTTTCAGGCGGGGTCCTTCCCTTCTTTATCCCTCCCGTCAACGGCATCCTCGCGGCCGTGGCGGTTTACCTGGTCCTGGACAGCCTTTACCGCGAAGGCCGCGGACAAAGAGGGAAGAATATTTAACCACGAAAAACCACGAAAAAGACGAAAATCCGGTTCGTACTCTTTATCTTTGACTTCCCTTTAGTGTCTTTCGTGTCTTTAGTGGTTTATCCTTAAGGATTTTTAACCGAGGAAATCACGGATCCCGCGGACAAATTGGTTTTTATTATTTTAATGCCGAACTCATCCGCTATTTTTTTTGCCTTTGCATTAACGGCTTTTACCAGTGAGGCTTTATCCAAATTCTTTGTTTCCTCGTATAGTTGTATTCTTATTCTATCGAGTTCGTCTTCATAATTATTCATAAACAGCAATCTTCAAAGACCGCGAAAACCACGCAAAGCTTGTCCGCCTCTCTCTATACTTGGGTATGTTCCCGGATATATTCGCATAATACATGCGCCATAATGCCGTATATTCTTTCCCCAGTATTTATCTTCATCCCATATAAATAGCAGTTCACTATCCATGGTACTATAATAACGTATTTTCTTACCCTGTGCAGGCTGTTATTTGATATTTCTCTTTCCCCCCGGCGCCCCCGGCGGTTTCTCCTCCCCCGCTGCGAATGCGATCCCTTGACAAACCCCCCGCAGCCGCTGCAATATTTCAATGTTTAGTGCAGCGGCGGACTTAAACCCGGCAAAAACACCCCCTTTGCCGGTAAGCCCGCCCTGCCCGGAGGTAAAAATGGTTCGCCCGGAGGCAAAAACGCCCCGTCCGGAGCTAAGAACGGCCCGCCCGTTGGCAAATATGAGCCGTCCGTTGGAACGAATGAGTCATCCGTTGGAACGAATGGGTTATTCGTTGGAACGAATGAGTCATCCGTTGAAGAAAATGAGTCGTCCGTTAGAACGAATGGGTTATCCGTTGAAGAAAATGGATCATCCGTTGGAACGAATGGGTTATCCGTTGAAGAAAATGAGTCATCCGTTGGAACGAATGAGTTATCCGTTGAAGAAAATGGATCATCCGTTAGCACAAATGGCCTGTCCGTTGGTAAAAATGCCCTATTTTGGGGCAAAAACGCCCCGTTTAGGTATATGTAAACGTAAGGAGGCCTAAGATGGCAAAGACCACTGATTGGGTCCCCGGTACCCGGGAGACCCAATTGGAAATGTGCCGTAACTGGATCGGCATTCTGACCGCGGATCAGAGGACGGCCTGGGGGATTCCCGCGGCGAATTTTAACGCCCTGGGGGTTGCTTACGGCAGCGCTCTGGTGTTGTTCCAAAAGGCTACCAGTTCCGAGCGGACGGCGGCGATAACCGCCGAGTGTCAGGCGGCTTTTAAGGCGATGATCGACACCATGAGGGACTTTAAGAGGCGCTTCTTTCTGGTCCCGCCGCTGACGGACCCGGATTATGTCAGGCTGGGCCTCAAAATCCCCGACCGGACCCCCACCGCCTCCGGGTCCCCCACGGCCCAGGTGAAGGTGGAAAACTACCTGGTGGGGCGGCATCAACTGGGGGTCAGAATCGTCTATGTGTCGGGGGACCCTGAGGACCCGGCCAACAAGGGGTACCGGATCTGGTACGGCGTGGCCGCGCCGGGGGAGGACCCGCCGGCGGACCCCGACGCTCTTCACAGATCCTTCTACACCCGGAGGAAAAAGGACCTTATCGACTTCGCATTCGGGGACAGCGGGAAAAACGCGTACTTCGCCGTGCAGGTGGAAAACGACGGCAAGAAGGGCCCCTGGGGGCCGTTGGTGAGCGCCCTCATCCCCTGATGGAGTGGAGGCGTTTACTAAAAGAGGTCGTCCCCTATCTTTTGGCGGTGGCCCTCGGGCTCTGCGTGATGGTACTGCTGGGGTATTTCTCGGTCGCCGGGGTTCTGCGCCGGCGGCTTGAGGAAAACTCCCGGGAATCCCTGTATACCGCCGAGGAGAGTATCCGCGCGGGCTTTTCCCAGGGGGATCTGCTCCTTACCTACGCTTTTCACATGGTCCGCGGCCTGATTGACCGGGGGGGCGGCGACGAGGCCGTCCGCACCTACCTTTCGGGGACCAACGGCTGGCTGGGCCGCAGCGGGGAGGGCCTCCCCGGTTTCCGGGGGCTCCACGGGTTTATCCGGGGGAGGTACTTCGATATTCAGGGGAATCCCCCGGACAGCTTTTACAACCCCCGGGAGACCCTCTGGTACCGGGCGGCGGAAAAAAGCGGCCGTGAGGCGGCCTATACCACCCCCTACCTTGACGGGAGGACCGGGGTCCCGGTGGTTTCCATTGTCCGTAACCTCTACAGCCGGGAGGGGGAGTACTACGGGGTCCTCGCTTTGGACCTGGAGGTCGCCTGGCTGGCGGAGTACGTCCATTCCCATATCAATATCCGGGACAGTTTCGGGATGCTGATAAGCGGGAATATGCGGGTGGCCGCCCATCCGGGCAATAAGAGCGAGGGCCTGCTCCTCCGGGAGCTGGGCGGGGGCTTCAGGGAGCTTGAGAAACAGCTTTTCCGGGGGGAGCTCCCCGATCCGGGCCGTATCCGTGACGAGACGGGGCGGTCCCTCATTGTCTTTGTCCGCCGTCTTTTCAACGGCTGGTACGCGGTGCAGTTCACCGAGGAGAAGGCCTACTACCGGGAGCTCACGAGGATAGCCGTGGACCTCTCGTTCCTCGGGGTCGTTCTGGCCCTGATCCTCGGTTCCGCCATGGTGAGGACCAAGCTCCGGGAGCTGCGGGCCGGGGACGCCAGCCGGTCCAAGTCGGATTTCTTTGCCAACATGAGCCACGAGATACGTACCCCGCTGAACGCGATTATAGGGATGAGCGAGCTGGCCCTGCTGAACGCCGAGGCCCCGGCGGAGGTTCCGAAGGAGCCGGGGGCCCTGGCGGAGTATCTGGTGAACATCAAGCGGGCGGGTTCCAACCTGCTTTCCATTATCAACGACATTCTGGACCTTTCCAAGATAGAATCCGGGTCTTTTCATCTGACGGAGGTCCCCTACCGGATGAGTTCCCTGCTGAACAACGTGGTGAACGTTATCCGGGTGCGCTTTCACGAAAAGCCGGTGCTCTTTCTCGCCGACATTGACCCGCGTCTCCCCGACAAGCTTATCGGGGACGAGGTGCGGATACGGCAGATACTCTTTAATATGCTGAGCAACGCGGTGAAGTACACCGAGGAGGGCTATATCCGGTTCACGGTAAGGGGGAGTTTTATCTCC
>JAISRD010000178.1 GCA_031273835.1 Treponema sp.
CGCTGCTCCAAACCCTGGCCGCCGATTTAGTAGAATATGTTGAATATGACATACGGAGCGGTAATGTAGGATGCGAAATTGACTCCATAGGGGAGCGTATATCGGAGATCAGCATATTCATAGACAGTCATCTACAGAATGAAAACCTTCAGACGGATATTTTCAAAACCTTTGGAATAACCGAAAAAACCCTATACCGGTATCTTAAAAGTACCACCGGACTAACCCTAAAAGACCTCATTGATACCGCCCGGGTCGAAAAATCCAAACAGATGCTCCGTGAAACCGATAAGCACGCGGCGATCATTACCGATGAATGCGGCTTTTCCAACGAAGCAACCTTCTATCGGGTCTTTAAGAAAGAAACCGGCAGAACCCCAAAAGAATACCGGCAAGGGGGGAATAGCCCTCCTGTGGGAACCAAGGTCCAAGGCTACCTGAGTTACGATGAAAAAACCGCCGACCGCTTGTTACATAGCTATACCGAATTGTGATAAAAAAAAGCTTTGTCCCCGACAAGAAGAAAAATAGGGACAGAGTTAAAAAAATCATTTTCATTGACGCAAAATTATATGGTCGATACATAACTTTATATTGAGAAAGAACAGAGAGCTTCGGGATGAAGGGGCAAAAAAGGCGACTGGCGCCGTCTCACATGGTTCTGTAAACCGGGGCAAAGTCCAGAACGTACAGGGGATAACTCACGAAGCCCCCGCTGTTTTTGGGAAAGGCCCGGAAGCCGATGATGTCCTGAATGTAGACGGCGGCGGCTTCCTCAGACAGGATGCGCTGGGCCTCCCGGTAAAGTTCGATACGTTTCTGTTCGCCCTCTTCGGTCAGGGCGGCGTCGTATACCCGGTCATAGGCGGGACTCGTAAAGTTCATGAAGTTGCTCCGGTTGGCCGAATGGTAGCGGGCCAGGAAGCCCCGGGGCGAAATAGTCGGCGCGTCCACGGAGATGATGGTCGCCTCGTATTGACGGCCCTGGTAGACATCGGAAAGCCAGGTGGGCCAGTCCACCAGCTTTATCCTGGCGGCGACGCTGATTTTGTCAAGCTGATTTACAATCACCTGGGCGGTATCCACATGCATGGAGTAGTTCGACGGGACCGTGATCTCCAGGGAAAAGCCGTCCGCATATCCCGCGGAGGCAAGGAGGCTTTTAGCCCCGGCAAGGTCCGCGGGGTAGGGGTTTTTCAGGGAAGGATCGTAATATTTGGAAAGTCCCGGAATAAGGGCGCTTCCCGAAGGTTCCCCGTGACCATAGAAGGCGGCGTCGATGATCTCCTGCCTGTCCACCGCGTAGTTCAGGGCCCGGCGGACCCGCGCGTCATCCAGGGGCTTTACCGCGTTGTTCAGGGCCAGGAGCTGGACGGAATTGGACGGAGTTGCGGCAAAGGTGAACAAATCGGGATTAAGCTGCCCAAGAAGGGACCCAGTGACGCTGCCGGCGTCCACGCTGCCCCCCTGAAGGGCCAGGAGCAGGGCGTCGGAGTCGGCCACGAACACGTAGGTCACCTTGTCCAGATGGGGGATCCCCTTCTGCCAATAATTGGGGTTCTTCACCATCACAAGAGAGTGCTGGGGGCTGTAGCTCTCGATGATGAAAGGCCCCGTCCCTATGGCCCGCTTTTCCCGGTCGGGATTGTTCCGGGGCACTATCCCGACGGTAAGGTTGGTAAGGTACTCCACATCCGGCGATTTCAGGACGATCCTGATCTTCCGGTCGGCGGTGATTTCCACCGTGTCTATCCGGTCAAACCCGGAGAATTTCGTCTCTATCGCGGTGTTCAGGCTGAATTCCACATCTTCCGGCGTCACTTCCGATCCGTCGTGGAATTTGACGCCCTGCCGCAGGGTAAAAACATAAACCAGCGCGTCCTGTTCAACGGTGTAACTTTCGGCAATGGCGGCCTCAAGCCCCCCCGAGGTATCGGGCTTCACCAGACCCTCAAAAACATTGAAGAGGATGCTCCGGCCGTCCGCCGTGTTGGAGGCGTTCAGGGGGTCCAGGGTGGCGGGTTCGGTGGTGTAGCCGAAACGGATTTCCCCGCCTTCAACACGTTCGCCGCTCCCGGCCTCGCTCCGGCTGTCCCGCTTCCGGAGCGAGGCCGGCACGGTCAATGCCGCGGCAAGAAGCGCGGCTGCAATTCCGATAAAGACGGCGTTCCTCAGCTTTCGATTTTTATTTTTCATACTTTTGTCAACTCCCTTTTTCCTTCCGCTTCCCTTCCTCGTAAAGAAACCATCTCAACTATACCGTTTTCTGATCCCCTCGCCAATATAATGAAAGGCAATGACCGTGATCATGATCATGAACCCCGGCGCCAGGGCGCACCAGGGGGCGGCGAAAAGGAAGTTCCGGGATTCCGAGAGCATACGTCCCCAACTGGGGATGGGGGGCTGTATCCCCAGGCCCAGGTAGCTCATGGTTGCCTCCGCCAGGATGGCGTTGGAAAGCCCCAGCACCGTGGAAACCAGAAGGGAAGGGGCCGTGTTGGGCAGGATGTGGACGAAGATGATCCTCAAGTGGCTTGCCCCCATGATCTCCACGGCTTTGATAAAGTCCCGGTCCTTATACTGCAACATTCCGCTTCTCATAATGCGCACATAACTGGGGATAAAGAGGATGAACAGGGCAATGATGAGGGTGAAGGGGCCGTTTTCCATGATGGACACCATTACCAGGGCAAGGAGCAGGCCGGGGAAGGAGTTCAGGGTGTCTATGAGGCGCATGACGAGTTCCGCCCCAAGCCCGCCGGCATAGCCGGTCACAAGCCCCACGGCGGAACCGATGACGGCGCTGCCGAGGACCGTACACAGGGACACGAGGAGGGTGTAGCGGCCGCCTATCATGACGCGGGAGAAAATGTCCCGGCCGAAATTGTCGGTCCCCATAAGGTGAGCGGCGCCGGGCGCGGTGAACCGGCTTGCCGGGTCCATCTCGTTGTAGTGGTAGGGGGTATAGACCAGGCTGACCAGGGACAAGCTGGTCACCAGGGCCGTCAGGATAAGGCCCGCCGTGAATTCCGGGTTTCGCTTCACTTCCGGCCTCACTTCACCCTTATCCTGGGGTCTATGATCTGAATCGCGATATCCGCCAGGGTATTTGCCAGCACCACGACAAAGGCGATATAAACCACCAGGACCTGGGCCATGCTGAAGTCCCGGGACGTGATGGAGGCGATGAGGAGCCGCCCTATTCCCGGTATCGTGAAAACCTGTTCAATAACGATGCTGCCCGAAAATACGTCGGCGGTGATCATGCCAATAAGGGTGACCGCCGGGATAACCGCGTTTTTCAGCGCGTGGCGGTACAGGACCCGGCCCCGGCTGTTCCCCTTGCTGTAGGCGGTACGCACATAGTCGGAACGGAGCTGCCGGAAGATGGACCCCCGCAGGAATTTTACCACAACGGCGGCGTTCGGCAGGGCTATGGCCAGGGCCGGAAAAACGAGATAGGCCAGGAAACCGCCGAAGTCCTCCCGGTACGGCACATACGCGCCGGGAACGAAGAACCGCAGGATAACCCCGAATATCCATATCAACAGGATGCCCAGAAAAAAGCCCGGAAAGGAAATCATGATGGTCGTCGCCGAATTTATCGCCAGATCAAGGGGCGATCCCTCCTTGTCCGAGGCCAGAAGGGCGACGGGAACCGCGGCAAGGAGGGTGAAAATCATGGAGAGGACGGCCAGGGAGAAGGTAACCGGCAGCCGCTCCAGGACCATGTCCGCGATAGGTTCCCCCCGGAAACGCACCGAGTTCCCCAGATTGCCGGTGAAGAATCCTTTCAGCCAGAGGCCGTACTGCACCGGGAGGCTCTTGTCCAGGTTCATCTCGGCGCGGAGGGCGGCCAACTGCCCGTCCGTCGCTTCTATCCCCAGCATGACGGCGGCGGGGTCGCCCGGAATGATATGAAAGGCCCCAAACGTAATGACGGACACCAGAAACAGAGTTACCAGGGTAATCAGGAGCCTTTTTATCACGAATTTCATTCGTTATTTATGCGCATATTTTCGGTAAAATGACAATATAGAGAAAAAATCGGAATTTTAACCGCAAAGGCGCATCGAACAAGAGCCCGCTCACGCGGGGGAGGGTTCGCAGGCGCATAAGGGGAGCTTGATGCTGAGATTCTTTCAATTATGTCTGAAAAGACGGCAGAACGCTTAGTTGCTTTACCCTTCTTCATTCTTTTTGGTTGATTCGCTAAGCTTGAAGAAAAGAAATAACGTTTTATAGCCAAAACCTTCCTTATGCGCCTTCGGCGCCTCCTATGTTTCATGTCAAGCGGAATCTGAAGTTTTTTCAGATTTTTTTTCTTGACAGCTCCCGGCCCGGTTTGACACACCCATTCTTCTTACGCG